>CAKUSI010000004.1 GCA_934678955.1 uncultured Austwickia sp.
CGCCACCAGGGCACACCCGTACCGAACCCGCCCACGGGCAGCAACCGCACGTCGCCACCAGGGCACACCCGTACCGATCCCGCCCACGGGCGGCAACCGTACGTCGCCACCTGGACACACGCACCCGCCCTCAGCACTCGGTCAGACGGCGGTCCTCCAGCACCGGGAACTCCTCCCGCAGGCGATCGATCTCGCCCAGGTCCACCTCATCCACGAGCACGCCCGGCTCCGCGCCGGCCTCCGCCAGAATCTGCCCGTTCGGCCGGATGATCGCGCTGCCGCCGGCCATCGGGGTCCGGCCGCTCTCCCCCGCGATACCGCAGGTCAGAAGCACCGACTGGTTCTCCAGCGCCCGGGTGCGCAGCTGCAGCCGGATCTCCTCCGCCCGCGCGCTCGGCCAGGCGCCGGGCACGAGCAGCGCCCGGGCACCCCGACGCGACAGCACACGGAACAGCTCAGGGAAGCGCACGTCGTAGCAGGTCGCCAGACCCGTCGGCACGCTCCCACCGGCCCGCAACGGCAGGTCCAGCACGCACGGATCCGTTCCGGCGCTGAGGATCTCCCGCTCCCGACCGGCAGCGCCGAACCGGTGGATCTTCCGGTAGGAGGCCAGCAGCTCACCGTCGGAGCCCACGACCAGCGCGGTGTTGAAGAGCTCCGCCCCGCCGCCCTGAAGGGCCGCCCCCTCGTTGTGGTGGAGGTCCGCCCCCTCGTCGTGGTGGAGATCCGCCCCGCCGCCCCGGAGTGCCGCGTCCTCGCGCTCGATGATGGAACCGCCGTGGATCGCGCACCCCAGCTCGCCGGCCAGGCCCGCCAGAAACTCGTACGTCGGCCCGCGGAGCGGCTCTGCCCGATCGGCCCATCGCTTCGCCGCGAACGCCCCGACGCCCCACAGCTCGGGCAGCACCACCAGGTCCACGTCCGACGGCAACTCCCGCGCGAGCCGGGCCACCTCATCGCGGCGCTCGTCCGGGGGCTGCCTGTCCTCGAAGCCGACCTGCAGCAAGGCCACCTTCATGCGTCGCTCCTCACCGGCCCCCGCGCGCCCCCGCGGGCGCCGTGTCTCATCGTCGGTGGGTCGCCTGCCAGTGCTCCTCGGCGCGCCGCATCTCCTGCGCCCGCCGGGTCAGGTCGGCGTTGTATGCCTCCAGCGCCGCGTCGTGGTCACGCTCGGCCTGCCGGTCCAGCCGCTTGGCGTCGTGCTCGTCGGCCCGCATCCAGGTCAGGGCGGTCGCGAGCGCCAGGTAGAGCATCGGGAACTCCCCGATCCCCCAGGTGATCCCGCCGCCGGCCTGCTGGTCCGCGAGCAGGTCGGGGAGCCATGGCAGGTCGAGCGCGGTGAAGAAGTCGCCGGCCAGGAGGAAGGTCGCGGACATGATCGCCACACCGAAGAACGCGTGGAAGCTCATCGTGGCGAAGAGGGCGAGGAGGCGCAGCGACGGCGGCCACCGCTTCGGGCCGGGGTCGATGCCGATCAGGGACCAGCAGAAGACGTAGCCGGCCAGCATGAAGTGCACGATCATCGCCACGTGTCCGGTGTGCGTGCGCAGCGCCAGCTCGAACAGCCCGGTGAAGTAGAAGATGTAGAGGCTGCCCGCGAAGTTGATCGAGGCGACGATCGGGTTGCACATGATGTTCATCCACCGGGAATGCGCGGTGGACAGCATGATCTCGCGCGGCCCCATGGTCTTGTCGCGCCGGGCGGTCAGTGTGCGCGCCGCCAGGGTCAGCGGGGCGCCTTGGGCGAGGAAGATCGGCACGCCCATCGTCAGCATCATGTGCATCAGCATGTGCACGGAGAACTGGACACGGCCATAGATGGCGACGCTGCCCGACGTGGTCCAGATGAACAGCAGCCAGCCGATCATCCAGGCCGCGAGTCGTCCCCAGTGCCAGGTGTCGCCGCGGCGGCGCAGCCGGACGATCCCGGCGATGTACAGACCCATCGCGAGCACGGCGACGGAGAACCACAGCCAGTCGATCCGCCACATCGTGAACCACTCGGCGCTGGTCAACGCGTGGTCGGGCGCCGGGTAGCCGGTCAGCGCGATCGCCATGTCCGGGTCGGCCATCTCAGAGCGGGGGACCGGGGTGGGGCTGCGCGACAGCCCGACGCCGAGGCCGATCGCGACGCCCATCAGGGTGATCTCGGTCAGGGCGAGCCGTACGAACGCGGCGCCCCTCCGCGCGGACGTCGAGATCTGGGCGATGACCCGGGCGCGCATGAGAGCGCCGGCCACCCCGAGGAGGATCAGGATGCTCGCCTTCGCGAGGAGCACGAGCCCGTACGGAGAGGTGATCTGCTCGATGCCCCCGAGGCGGACCCACCCGTTGAGCACGCCGGAGGCGGCCACGCCGGCGAAACACCACCCGGCCAGGACGGAGTAGCGCCGCACGACGATGCCTGCGGCGTCGCCGAGGAGCGGGCGCAGGATCAGCAGCCCCGCGAGGCCCCCCGCCCAGACCGCCGCCGCCGCCATGTGCACCGCCAGGGAGTTCACCGCGGTGTCGTGGGCGAAGCTGCCCCCCGAGTGCCCGGCCAGGGCGAGTGGCAGGAACGCGGCGATCGAGAGCGCCGCCATCCATACCATCCCCGGCTTGGTGCGCACCGTCGCGGCGCCCACCACCGCCACTAGGGCCACGAGCACGCTGAGGAGGTAGACGCGGAAGAAATCCACCGACCACACGAAGGCCGTGACGGTGCCGAAGAAGACCGAATCGCCGACCGGGATGCCGGTCACGTTGCTGATCTGCAGGAGTAGGGTGGCCGCGCCCGCGACCACCCACACCGCGCCGGCGCCCGCCGCCCAGCGGCACGCGGTCTCCCGGCGCCGCGTCGAGACCGTGTCCGGAATCATCGTGCCCGCGAGCAGGAGCAGCCCGACGGTCACCGCGCCGAAGGCGTCATGCAGCGTGCGGGCCACCGGCAACCCCACCCGGGCGAGTGGCCCGCCGTCGGAGAAGCCGCCCAGGCCCTCGAAGATCCCCCCGATCGAGCCCGCGGCGACCATACCGATCAAGGCTGCCGCGACCACCACCGCCGCCGGAAGGGCGCGGGGCGCCGTCCGCGTCGTCGGATCGGTGACGTCCGTCGAGGTGGCCATGTCGGACAGCCTAGATATGGTGAGGGCATGCCCATGCACCCGGCTGCACCCGAAGATCTGCACGGTCTTGTCGATGCCTACGCGGGCACTGCGCAGGCGGTCGTCGACCTGACGTTCTCGCTCTCTGAAGCCGACTTCGACCGGCCGACGCCCTGCCCGGGATGGACAGTGAAAGACCAGGTCAGCCACGTGGTGAGCCTGGAGGCGGCGATGCTCGGGCGCCCCGACCCGCACGTGGAGGTCCCGGACTATCCGCACATCCGCAACGACATGGGACGCCAGTTCGAGCAAGGGGTGGAGCTGCGCCGCCCTCGCCCGGGTGCCGAGGTGGTCGCCGAGTGGCAGAAGGTGCTCGCGGGGCGATTGGGGCGGCTGCGAGATCCGTCACTCACCGAGGAGACGCTCGTGGACACGCCGCGGGGTCCGCGGACGCTGCGGAAGGCGTTGGAGCTGCGCATCTCGGACATCTGGTGCCACGAGCAGGACATCCGGGAGGCGCTCGGACGCCCCGGCAACCTGGACTCCCGCGCCGCGGCGGTGTTCGTGCAGGGCGTGATGAACCGACTGCCACAGATCGTGGTGGAGCGCGTCGGGCTGGAGCCCGGCAAGGTGCTGATGATCGAGCTGACCGGCCCGGTCATCGCCCGCTCCGGGGTGCGCGTCGAGGTGGACGACGATGGCAAGCCCGTCGGTCGCCTGATGTTCGCCGGTGCCTCCGACGAGACCGGCCCCATCCCGGTGATCGGCAAGACGACGAGTCTGCAGATGTCCACCGAGGTGTTCACCCGCCGCGCCGCGGGTCGGCGCGCCACGGAGGGCTGCGCCTACTCAGTGCACGGTGACCCCGAGATCGCACGCTCGTTCATGGACCACCTGGCGGTCACCCCCTGACTCGCGCCCTCGACGCCCAGGCCGTCTGACACCACCCCCGGCCCGCCCCCCAGCGGGAGGACTGCCCCTAGCGCTCACACGGTCGCAACGGCTCGCAACGGCTCGCAGCGATCCGGGTCGGACGTCCCGGTGGTTCTTCACAAAACCGCCTCACGAGCCGATGGGGTGGTCATGAGCCTCGGTCCGCTCCCCGACGGTTCATTCCGTCGCGCACGGACTGACACGCTCGGATACACCACGATCACGCTGGCCGGCGTCGCCGCCCTCAGCCTTCTGCTGTGGGTGGCGGCGATATCGCAGGTGGCGCTCGCCACGTCGCAAGCCGGCCGTCCCGGGTTCGAAGCGCAAGTCGTCGCCTGCCCGCAGCCGGGGGGCAACGCGGGACGTTGCGACGTCCGCCTCACCCGGGACGGCCACCAGCTCGAAGCGCTGCTGGTCCGGCCGGGCTTCTTCGCGCCCGACGTCGGCGACCACCTGACGGTGACCGTCGTGAGCGAGGCGACCCCGGAGCGCCCGGCGGAGGTCACGCCCGCGGGCGCGCGCCTGGCGCTCACCACCCTGACCTTGCTCGCTCTCGCCGTGACGTTCACGATCTGGGCGGGGCAGCGGTCCCGGCGCTTTTGGCGCCTGCTCATCCGGACGGTGCCGCGCCGCCCGGGCGGCCCGCCCGACGAGGGGGCGGGGCCGCTGCACCGGGCCGTCGCCGTACGGGCGGGAGCCGTCCTCGGCCACCACGCCTCTCCGCCTCCGGCGCTCTCCATCCGAATGAGCAAGGTGCCGCGCGGCTGACCAGTACAGCACGTCGCGCGCTCAGAATGCCCGGGCTCCGGAAGGCGAACGTCGGGGAATCAGGACCCGAGCGCGAGGTCCAGCGCCCGCCAGTCGATCCCATCCGGGGCGGTCGCGCGGATCGCCGCCAGCAGCCCCAGCCGGGAGGCCCGCACGTCGGGCTCCTTCGCCATCACCAGGATCTCGTCGAAGAAGCGGTTCACGGGGTCGACGATCGGTCCCAGCACGCGCGCGTACGTGGGCAGGTCGATCTCGCCCGACCACGGAACGCCCTCGAAGGTGTCCCGCAGGGCCGCTTCCGCCGGTTCGGTCAGCAGCGCCGCGTCGTACACGGCCGAGGTGCCCTCCGGGAGGATGCGGTCGATCCGCTGAATCGCCGCCACCAGGGCGCGGAAACCCTCGTCGTTCGCCAGGTCCTGCAGCGCCGTGAGCGTACGCGTCGCCCAGCCGGGGCTCCCGGCGCCGGGCAGGACCGCCTGGACGAAGCCGGCCGACACGTCCTCGTCGCGCAGCAGCTGGGCGAACCGCCCGATCGTGAACTCCTGCGCCGCGTCCAGGGCCGCCGGGTCCACGTCGACGCCCTGGTCCCGCAGGGCCGCCGCAGCCGCCTCCAGACCGTCGCGGACACTCACCGCCGCGAACTCCGGCCTGTCCCGCAGGATCCGGACGACCCCGAGCGCGGCGCGGCGCAGGCCATAAGGGTCGGACGACCCGCTCGGGGTCGCCCCCAGCGCGAACATGCCGGCGAGCAGGTCGAACCGGTCGCCGAGCGCGAGCAGGGCGCCCGGGGCGGAGGAGGGCAGGCCGTCGGCCTGGGTGCGCGGCTGCTCCATCTCATACAGGGCCGCGGCCACCTGGGGGGTCTCGCCCTTGCGCTCCGCGTACTCGCGGGCCACGAACCCGGCGAGCGAGCTCATCTCGACCACCATCTGCGTGGCGAGGTCGAACTTGGCCAGCTCGCCCGCCCGGCGCAGGGTCTCCCGGTCCGCCCCCGACGCGCCGACCGCCCCGGCGAGCGTCGCCGCGACCTGGCCGATGCGGCGGGCGCGCTGCCCGACCGAGCCGAGCCGGTCCTCGAACGTGAGCTTCTCCAGCCCCGGGACGAAGTGCTCGACTCCCTCGGCGGCGAGGTCGGCGTTCCAGAAGAAGAGCGCGTCCTCGTAACGGGCCCGCAGCACGGACTCGTTGCCGCGGCGGACCTCGTCGTCGTCGCACAGGCCGTTGGCCATCGTGACGAAGTGGGGCATGAGTGACCCGTCCGCCGCGCGCACCGGCAGGTAGCGCTGGTGCTTGCGCATCACCGTGGTGAGGATCTGCGCGGGCAGCTCCAGGTAGCGCTGCTCGAAGCCACCGACGATGCCGTGGGGGTCCTCGACCAGGTTCGTGATCTCGTCGACGACGGCGGACTCGGCGTCGAAGTCGATCGTGCCGCCGACCTCCGCCGCGAGGGCGCGGGCCTGCTCGACCACGGCCTCGCGGCGCTGCGCGGTGAACAGCTCGATGGAACCCGACCCGATCGTCGGCAGGAGCGCGTCGGCCCCCGCCACGTCGACCCAGCCAAGGCGGGCGCCGTCGGCGCGGGTCGCGCTGCGGGCGCCTCCGGTCGTGCGCTGCAGGTATGTGCTTCGCCCCGCGGTCACCTCCGAGACCACGGCGGGCACCACGTCCTCGCCCCACAGGGCCACCAACCAGCGGATCGCCCGGCTGAAGCTCAGCTGCGGATCGCACCAGCGCATGTTCTTCTCGGCGCGCAACGACGTGACGGTCTCCTCGACGACCCCGGTCAACACCTCCAGCGCGCTGCGCCCGACGCGCTCCACGGCGACGCAGGCGTGCTCGTGGCCGCCGACCTCGGCCTTGACCACGTCCTCGACCGTGACCCCCTGCCCGCGCATGAATCCCTGCAAGGCCTTGGTCGGGTTGCCGTCCGCGTCGAACGCCGCCTGCCACTTGGGGCCCTTGCGGTGCTCCTGCGTGTCGGGCTCGCGGTGCGCGACCGCCTCGACGCAGGCGACGATCCGCCGCGGCGTGCCGTCGACCGTGATGTCGCCGTGCTCCAGCCGGGTGGCCGCCAGCCGCTCGGTCAGCGCGGTCCGGACCTGCTCGATGGTCTCGGGCACGACGTGCGGCGGTAGCTCCTCCACGCCGATCTCCAGGGCGAACGTCTGCGGCGTGGTCGGCAACGTCGCGGGGTCGATGCCGGGCACGGCCCGCAGCGTGGGCGCGGCCTCCCGCAGCAGCGGCAGGCCCAGCTCCTCGCGGCGCTCGATCCACAGCGTCGCGGTGTCCCGCATCAGGCGCCTCATGGTCCCGAAGGCTTTGGCCCGTTCGGTCGTGGAGATCGCCCCGCGGGAGTCCAGCACGTTGAAGGCGTGGCTCGACTTGAGGATGAAGTAGTGCGCCGGCATAGGCAGCCGCGCCTGCACCATGCGCGTCGCCTCGGACACGTACGACTCGTAGAGCCTCCGGTTGGTGTCCACGTCCGCGTCGTCGAGGTAGTACCGGCTCATCTCGTACTCGGACTGCCCGAACGCCTCGCCGTAGGTGACCACCCCGCCGTCCGCGGTGTTCGCGTAGACGATGTCCTTGAAATGGGTGACCCCCTGCACGGCCATGAGAATGCGCTCCATGCCGTAGGTCAGCTCGACGGGCACCGGGTCGAGGTTGTGGCCCCCGACCTGCTGGAAGTACGTGAACTGGGTGATCTCCATCCCGTCCAGCCAGACCTCCCAGCCGAGCCCCCACGCACCGATGGCGGGCTGTTGCCAGTTGTCCTCCACGAACCGGACGTCGTGCGCGGCCAGGTCGATGCCGAGGGCCTCGAGGCTGCCGAGGTACTGCTCCTGCGGGTCGCCCGGCTCGGGCTTGAGGATCACCTGGAACTGGGTGTGCGTCTGCAGCCGGTTCGGGTTCTCGCCGTAGCGCGAGTCGTCGGGGCGCACGCTGGGCTCGACGTACGCGACGTCCCACGGCTCGGGGCCGAGCACCCGCAGCACGGTGGCCGGGTTCATCGTCCCGGCCCCCACCTCGGTGTTGAAGGGCTGCACGGTCAGGCATCCCTTGTCGGTCCAGTAATCCGAGAGCTTGCGCAGGGCGTCTTGCATCGTCAGCACGGGCCTAGGCTACCGGGGCGGCAACCTTCCTCCGGACCGCCGACCCCGGGGCCGGCCATGCCGCACCCCGCGCCGGCCCAGCCCCTCGGCCGCCCCTGCCGCTCCCCGACCGGAGCCGTCCCGGCCGGCGGCGTTGACGCGCCGTGCCCGCCTGGTCACGATGAGCGCCATGACGCTCGGGCAGGCGGCGCTGTCGTTCGCCGCACTCGCCGCCCTCATGACGCTGACGCCCGGGCTCGACACGGCGATCGTGCTGCGGGCCACGATCCGCAGCGGCGCCCGTGCGGGGTGGGCGACGGCCGGCGGGGTCGTGTGCGGCGTCCTGGCCTGGGGTGTGGCGGGGGCCCTCGGCGTCTCGGCCGCGCTCGCAGCCTCGCGCACCGCCTTCGAGATCCTGCGGGTGGCAGGCGCCGTCTACCTCGGCTGGCTCGGGCTTCGCCTTTTGGTTCGCGCGGCGAGGGGGTCGTATGACGTGGGGGTGGGCGACGTGCAGGCGGTTGACGTGGCGACGAGCCGGGCGCCGGCCGGCTCGGCACGGGCAGGGTTGACCCGCGGGGGGTCTGCGTGGTCGGACGCGCGGATCGGGCTGGCCACGAACCTGCTGAACCCCAAGGTGGGGGCGTTCTATCTCGCGGTGCTCCCCCAGTTCCTCGTCGAGGGCGTGCCGCCCGCGGCCATGGGGATCCTGCTGGCAGCGATCCACGCGGCGGAGGGCCTCGCCTGGTTCGCCGTCCTCATCGGAGCGGCACACGCCGCCCGCGGCCTTCTGGCCGGGGACCGCGTCCAGCGTTCCCTGGACGCTCTCACGGGGCTCGTCCTGCTCGCCTTCGGGGCTCGGCTGGCGTGGGAGGCCCTGGTCCCCCACCGGTAGTCGTCCGCGGCCTCGTGACGGGAGGCGGAGACCTCATGGCGGGACGCGCCCGAGTGAGCACCTGTCGCGAAGTCGTCGACTTCTCGGTCATCATGGGGCTATGTCAACCTGGCGTGGGCTGTTCGGTGGCAGATCCCGTACGGCTCCCCCCTCGCCACCGCCGACCGACCGGCGGCCGCGCATCGAGGGCATCCCCGTCGACCGGCTCCCTGAGCTGATCGCCGAAGCCCGTCGAGGCCGTCGCCGCCGCCTCCTCCCGGCCGGCGAGGAACTGCTCGCCCGGCCGACGCGGCCCGTCGAGGATCTGGACGACCCGTCCCTGCGGCTTCTCGTGGACGACCTGTTCGCCACGATGGCGGTGTGCGAGGGCGTGGGCGTCGCCGCAAACCAGATCGGCGACGAGCGCCGGGTCTTCGTCTACGACTGCGTGGACGCCCGGGGCGTGCGCCACGTCGGCCACCTGATCAACCCGGTCCTAGAGCCGGTCGGCGGCCCCGCACGCGTCGAGGTGGAGGAGGAGGGCTGCCTCTCGGTGCCCGGCCCGGTGGCCGAGGTCTCGCGGGCGGCGGCCGTGGTGGTCCAGGGGCTCACGCTGGCCGGCCGGACCGTCGAGTTCGAGGCCCGCGGGCGGCTGGCCCGCTGCATCCAACACGAGTGCGACCACCTGGACGGCACCTTGTATGTGGACCGCCTCTCCGCGCGGGCGCGGCGACGTGCACTGAAGCGCATGGCCGAGCTGCAAGACGCGACCTGGGCGGGCTGGGACGACCGCGCGCAGATGCTCGGCAAGTCGCTCGCTGCGGACCGAGAGTTCCCGGTCGTCGCGGGCTCCCCGCGCGCGCACGGACTCGGCCTTCGTGACGCGCAGGGGTTGGCCGCGCCGGCGGCGTAACGACCGCCGTTCTAGCCCTGCCGCCCCGACCCTCGTCGTTGTGGCCCCCAGTTGTGGCCCCCACCGTTCTGGCCCCCACCGTTCTGGCCGCCGACGATCTCCGTCGTCGGTGCCCAGAGCGCAGGTCTCCGACGACGCGTCGTCAGTCGGCGATTCTCAATCGGTTACTCAGTCGTCCGCGAACTGCCCGATCACCGGATCCCACTGCGTGACCTCCACCGCGGTGACGACGCCCTGCTGCCCGAAGGGGTCGGAGTCCAGCAGGTCGAGCACCTCGGCGTCGGAGGGCGCGTGGAAGATCAGGAGGGCGCCGGGAGGGGTCACGCCCACGAGCGGTCCGGACGCCCTCAAGCTGCCCGCCTCGACCAGCGAGCTGAGGAACTCCCGATGGGCCGGGCGAACGGCCGCGATGCGGTCCTGGTCCTCGACGTAGGTGTAGCGCACTGCGAAGAACGGCATGTCGCCCAGGGTAGGCGCTCGCCAACTCCGCAACCGATCTGTGAGTTCGGCTCCCGACACTCACCCGATCGGAAGGTGGCCCAGTTCCTCGTAGCGGGGCGCCCGCCGCGGCCCCTGGCCCAGGTGGGAGCGGATGAGCGTCACCTGCGCGGCCGCCCAGGCGGGCCCTTCGTAGGCGTCGAGCAGGCGCACCCATCGGGTCACCGAGCCCGGCCGCCGCAGTCGGGCGAGGGTGAGGTGCGGTCGGAACCGCTGCCCGTCGACGGGCGCGCCCGCCGTGGAGAATGCCGTTCGGCAGCCCGCGGCGAGCGCCGACAGCTCGGCCAACCCGGCGCTTTCCGGCGCGTCGCCGCCCTCGCCTCCAGGGGCCTCCCCACCAGGGGCTCCCCGTTCGAGCAGCCCCGCCCAGAGCACCTTCGCGCGATCCGGGTTCGGGAACGCGCCGCCCCCGGCGATCGCCAGATCGGGCAGATGGCGCTTGGCCGCCGCGCTCGCCAGGCGCTCTCCGATGTCGTCGACGAGGTAGTCCGCCACGTCGGAGGCGAAGGCCAGCGTCACGTGCCACTGGTACGGCCGTGCCCAGCGCAGCTGCGGATCGGCCAGCTCCTGGCGCACCGCGAGGAACTCCTGCAGGTGCTCCACGGCCTGGTCGGACGGCACGAGGGCAGCGAACACGCGCATTCGCCCAGAGTGCCACGGCCCCTGCGCATCGAGTGACCTAGCGTGCGGGTCATGGAGCGGCCCAGCCTGAACCCGTACGAGACCCCCGCGAGCGACCCGACGCACGCGCGCGACCCGGCCACTCGACGTCCGAGCCGCGCCGAAGAGGCCCGCCTCGACGAGCACGCGGCGTCCCTCGCCGCGCTGGCCGCGCGGTCGGTTCACCCCGCGGGTGGTTTCGGGTGGCTCGGGCCGGACAACACGCTCGCCACCGAGCGCGGGATCCCGACCTGGGTGCACTGCCGCATGACCCACGTGCTCGCGTGCGAGGTGCTCCGCGGCGCGGAGCACCTCCGCCCGCTGCTCGACGTGGGGACGGACGCCCTTCTCTCCCGGACGCTGCGGGACGAACGCAACGACGGATGGTACGCGGGCGTGGGAGGCAGCGGTCCGGACGCCGCCGGCGCGGCGCCGGGCGCCCGCGACAAGGCCGCGTATGCACACGCGTTCGTGCTGCTGGCCGCCGCCTCGCTGAGCGCGGCGGGGCACCGCCGGGGCCGGAGCCTGCTGGCGCAGGCGCTCGCGGTCTACGACCGCTACTTCTGGGACGAGTCCGCAGGGATGCCCCGCGAGTCCTGGGACGCACGCTGGACCACCCTGGAGGATTACCGCGGCGTGAACGCCACGATGCATTCGGTCGAGGCGATGCTGGCCGTCGGCGACGTCACGGGCGAAGACCGCTACACCCGACGGGCGCTGCGGATGCTGCGCCGCGTCGTCCGCGACTTCGCCCGCAACGCGGATTGGCGGCTGCCGGAGCACTTCGACCCGTCCTGGCGGGTGCTCCGCGACTATCACAAGGAGCGACCGGCGGACCCGTTCCGCCCCTACGGGGTGACGATCGGACACGTCCTGGAGTGGTCGCGCCTCGCGGTCTGCGGGGCCCGCGCGGCGCAGCGGCTCGACGGGTCGACGCCCGAGTGGCTCGTCGAGGACGCCGCCGCGATGTTCGAGGCGGGCATGCGGCGGGGCTGGGCAGTCGACGGAGAGCCGGGCATCGTCTACACGACCGACTTCACCGACACTCCGGTGGTCCGGGAGCGGATGCACTGGGTCGTCTGCGAGGCCATCGCCGCGGCCTGGACCCTGCACGAGGTGACCGGCGACGCGGGCTACGCGGCGGCGTACGAACAGTTGTGGGCCTACGCCCGCGAGTTCCTCCTGGATGAGGAGCACGGCGGCTGGCACCACGAGTTGTCGCCCCGCAACGTCCCGAGTGCGACGCTCTGGTGGGGCAAACCGGACGTCTACCACGCCTACCAGTGCGCGCTGGTTCCCCTCCTGCCCGGCATGGTCTCGTTCGCGGGCGCGCTTCGGGATCGTGCGGACCAGGGCCCGCATGAGCCCACTGACTCCCGGTGAGGGTCAGGGCTTGTCGTGGGCGACGTCCAGGACCATCCTGGTGCGCCCGTCCTCGGTCAGCACCGACACCTTGAACGGGAGTTGCTCGCGGACACCGATCCCGAACGTGGTCATCCCCTCGAAGCTGCCCGCCCAGGCGACCTGCCGGAACGCGGAGTACCCCGAAACGTCGGCCAACTCCGTCCGGTTCGGGGGGACATAGGTGGGCTGACCCGTCTGGTCCGAAGCCGGGGCACCCACGCCGACGTGCAGGAAAGCGCCACCGCGCAGCGGAATCGGGGTTCCGCTGCCTTCCTGGACCACCTGCGGGGTGTAACGCACCTGGTATCCCGGCGTGATCGATGCGTCTCCGGACATCTCGATCACGAAGCGGTCGAAGCAGCCCTGCTGCCCCACGCGCGCGTCGGAGACGATCAGTCGGGACAGCGCGGTGCTGCCCGGCACGCTGGTCGCGAACCCCGTGGTGTCGCACACCTGCGACGTAGCTCCGACGGTGGTGGTCCCGCCGCCGTTCGTGGAGGGCTCCTGCTCCGGAGCCGGAGAGGTCGAGGTCTGGGTACCGGCCGGGGAGGTGGCCGTCCCGCTGGTGGCCTCCCCATCGCCACCCGAGCTACAGGCGGCGAGCAAGAAGGGGAGGCTGGCGAGCAGCGCGACCCCCTTGCTCCGCACGCTCCTGCGCGGGCCCCCCGCCCGACCTGCCGTGGTCATGCCCCGCTGCGGGCTCATCCTTGGCTCCCTTCGGCCACTGCGTCGGACATTTCCGCGTCCGTCCACCCGAACGCGCCGACTTATGTCTAGCATTGCCTTGACCAGCGGTGACGCACAACCTGACTCGCCGAAAAGGCGCGAAAACGTGACCTGGGTCCCCCGTCTTCAACAGCTTTCAGCCAGCCCGCGAGATGTGCTCTTTGCCGCTTCGTGACCAACGGATCGCATGTCCGGAACGCGACGGGTGACGTACCCTCACCGCATGAGTTCCGCCGCTTCCTCCGCCGGGGGCCCCCTCGACGCGGCCGCCCCCGAGGGGGAGCGAGCCCTCGGGCGTCCGCTCGTCGTCCTCGATCATGTGGACAAGCACTTCGGTGACCTGCACGTCCTGCGGGACATCCAGCTCACCGTCCATGAGGGCGAGGTCGTCGTGGTCATCGGCCCGTCGGGGTCGGGCAAGTCGACGCTGTGCCGCACGATCAACCGGCTGGAGACCATCGATTCCGGCGTGATCAGCGTCGACGGGAAGCCGTTGCCCGACGAGGGCAAGGATCTCGCCCGCCTCCGCGCCGAGGTCGGCATGGTCTTCCAGTCGTTCAACCTCTTCGCGCACATGACGATCCTCGACAACGTCACCTTGGGTCCGATCAAGGTGCGCGGCATGAGCAAGTCCGAGGCGGAGAAGAAGGCGAAGGCGCTGCTGGAGCGCGTCGGCGTGACCGCCCAGGCGGGGAAGTACCCGGCCCAGTTGTCCGGCGGTCAGCAGCAGCGCGTGGCGATCGCCCGCGCGCTCGCGATGGACCCCAAGGTGATCCTCTTCGACGAGCCGACCTCGGCCCTGGACCCCGAGATGATCAACGAGGTGCTGGACGTGATGATCCAGCTGGCGCGTTCCGGCATGACCATGGTCGTCGTCACCCACGAGATGGGTTTCGCCCGTCGCGCGGCGGACCGCGTGGTCTTCATGGCCGACGGGGAGATCGTGGAGCAGAACACCCCCGAGGAATTCTTCACCAACGCGACCTCGAGTCGGGCCAAGGACTTCCTCAGCAAGATCCTCACGCACTGACCCCGTGACGCCCACAGACTCGACACCCACTGACTCCGCGATTCGTCGCGACAACCGCAGCGCAGCCGGACACGGCGACACCGACCGCCCGGCGCCCGCTCACCGTTCCATCTGAATCGAACAACCGCACCATCCCGCGGCACCCGCCGCCCGAGCACACCAGAGGTGATTCATGACGAAAAGGACCCTTGGCGGGATCGCTCTCGCCGGCAGTGCCGCGTTGATCCTGGCCGGCTGCGGGGGCGCCGGCTCGACCAGCGGCGGCTCCGGGGGCGGTGGCGGCGACTCGATCACCGTCGGCATCAAGTTCGACCAGCCGGGCATGGGGCTCCGCAAGGGCAACGACTACACGGGCTTCGACGTGGACGTGGCCAAGTACATCGCCAAGGAGCTCGGCAAGACGCCCAACTTCAAGGAAGCGCCGACGCCCCAGCGCGAGCAGCTCATCGAGTCCGGCCAGGTCAGCTACATCGTCGGCACGTACTCGATCACGGACGCCCGCAAGCAGAAGGTCGACTTCGCGGGTCCGTATTTCATCGCCGGACAGGACCTGCTCGTCCGCTCCGACGACGACTCGATCACCGGCCCCGACGCCCTCACCGGCAAGAAGCTGTGCTCGGTCAAGGGGTCGACGCCGGCCCAGAAGATCAAGGACCAGTACCCAGGCGTGCAACTGCAGGAGTACGACACCTACTCCAAGTGCGTGGAGGAGCTGGCCGCCAAGACCGTCGACGCGCTCACCACCGACAACACGATCCTGGCGGGATACGCCGCCCAGGACGCGTACAAGGGCAAGCTGAAGCTGGTCGGCAAGACGTTCTCGACGGAGAACTACGGCGTCGGCCTCAAGAAGGGCGACAAGGAGTTCTGCCAGAAGGTGACCGACGCGATCAAGAAGATGATCGACTCCGGTGACTGGAAGAAGGCCGTCGACGACAACCTCGGACCGGCCGGGTTCACCCCGGACGCCAAGAACCCGCCCACCCCGGCCGCCTGCGCCTGAGGCACGTCCGCAGGCCCGCCCCCAGACGTGCGGGCCTGCGGACACCTCCGGGGAGGACACGGCCCAAGAGTTGAGAAAGGAGAGGGATGGCCGAGCTGTTCAGTGAGTTCGACATCCTCGGCGCGTTCTGGATGACCATCAAGTTGACGGTCCTGTCCGGGCTCGGCGCCTTCGTGATGGGCACGGTGATCGCGATCATGCGCGTCGCGCCGTCGGCGTTCATCCGCTCTCTCGGCTCGCTCTACGTCAACACGATCCGCAATACCCCGCTCACGCTCGTCGCGGTGTTCTGCACCCTCGGCCTCAAGGTCAACATGGACATCCGCCTGGCCGACCCCAACTCCCCGACCTCGATCGCGGACACGAACTTCCGGTGGGCGCTGATCGCGCTCGCCGTGTATCACGCCGCGTTCGTCTGCGAGGCGATCCGAAGCGGCATCAACACGATCCCGGTCGGCCAGGCGGAGGCGGCCCGGTCTGTCGGGCTCTCGTTCGGGCAGTCCCTGCGGCACGTCCTGATCCCGCAGGCGCTGCGCGGAGCGATCGCGCCGCTCGGCAACACGTTCATCGCGCTCACCAAGAACACGACGATCGTCTCCGCGATCGGCGTGGCCGAGGTGTCGCTCCTCATGGGCGAGATGATCGAGAACCGGCCCGACCTGCTCTTCGCGATCTTCGCGGTCGTCGCCCTCGGGTTCGTCGTCCTCACCCTTCCGATGGGCCTGCTCGCCACGTCGATGTCCCAGCGGTTGGCGGTGAAACGATGAGCGCCGCGCACGAGGTCCTCTTCGACGCGCCCGGGCCCAAGGCCCGCGCCCGCCAACGGGTCACGGCGGTCGTCGTATGCCTCGCCGCTCTCGCTCTGCTGGCGTTCGTCCTCGCCAAGCTCGCGGAGAAGGGCAACCTCGCCCCCGAGAAGTGGCAACCCTTCCTCACCCCTGACCCGTGGGTCTATTACTTGCTCCCCGGCATCCAGGCGACGCTCCTCGCGGCCGGGATCTCGATGGTGACGGCGGCCGTCTTCGGGTTGCTCTTCGGGATGGGCCGGCTCAGCCACGTCCGGCCGATCCGATGGATCAGCGGCGTGATCGTGGAGTTCTTCCGGGCCGTCCCCGTGCTGGTCATGATGATCTTCGCGTTCTGGCTCTTCACGAGCACGATCCCGATCATCCCGTCCGGCTACATCGCGCTCGCCGGCGTCATCGTCGGCCTGACGTTCTACAACGGGTCGGTGTTCGCCGAGCTGATCCGCTCCGGCGTCTACGGTCTGCCCAAGGGCCAGAAGGAGGCAGGCCTCACGATCGGCCTCACGCCCTTCCAGACCCTCCGGCTCATCGAGCTGCCCCAGGCATTGACGGCCATGTTGCCCTCGCTGGTCGCGCAGATCGTCGTGATCCTGAAGGACACCGCGATCGGCTACATCATCACCTACCCGGAGCTCCTCAAGGTCGGGGCGGACCAGCTCGGCACCGCGTACGCCAACGTGGTGCCCGCGTTCATCGTGGTGGCCCTCATCTATATCCTGATCAACTACGCGGTCAGCAAGCTGGCGGAGGCCCTCGAGGCGCGGCTGAGGCGCCGGGGCAAGACGGCCGCCGTCCTGGCCCCCGACGAGGTGGAGGACGGAGCGTGACCCGCGCCGCGCCTCGCCTCCGAGAGGACGACCGAGCCGCCGACAGGAAGTGCCGACAGGAAGACCGTTAGGAAGACATGGGCCGCCTCACCGCACGCACCCGGCTGACGCGACTACGCGCCGGGGCACCGGTGCGCGACGTGACCGACGTGGTCGCCGTCGAAGAACCCCTGGAACTCCGGGCCGGCGGCGACGTGCTCACCGTGACCATGCGCACTCCCGGGCACGACATCGAGCTGGCCCACGGATGGCTGCTGAGCGAGGGCGTCATCACCGGCCGCGACGACGTGAGCCAGGCGCGGTACTGCGCCGGGTCGATCGTGGAGGACGAGACCGGCGCGGCGAAGAACACGTACAACGTCCTTGATCTGGACTTCGCCCCCGGTGTCGATCCGGGCGGGGGGCGTCGTACCTGGACGACGAGCGCCTGCGGAGTATGCGGCGTCGATTCCCTCGCTGCGTTGGCCCGGCCCGAGCTCGCGGCGCGCGCGCAGGCGCAAGCGGAGCTTGGTGCCGTCGAACCCTCGATCGACCTCGAGGTCCTGTTCACCCTGCCGGACCGGCTTCGAGCGGCCCAGAAGGTCTTCGCCAGCACGGGGGGTGCGCACGCGGCCGGGCTCTTCGATCTCGACGGGACCCTGCTCGTCGCCCGGGAAGACGTCGGGCGGCACAACGCCGTGGACAAGGTGCTGGGGTGGGCCCTCCTGCAGGACCGGCTGCCGTTGCGAGACGCCGCACTTGTGGTCAGCAGCCGGGTGTCCTACGAGCTCGTCCTCAAGGCTGCGTCGGCCGGCGTACCGATCCTCGCGGCGGTATCGGCCCCGAGTTCGCACGCCCTGCAGGCCGCCGACGCCTGGGGGGTGTGCGTCGTGGCCTTCCTGCGGGACACCTCCTGCAACGTCTACACGCACCGCGGTCGCGTCCGTCTCCAGGGGGACGAAGGCCACGCGCCGCCCTAGGCTGTCCCCATCGTCGGCGAGATCGGGAGGCGCAGTGAGCCGGGACGGACTGGAAAAGGCCCGACGCAAGATGGCCGACGCCGGCCTCAGCCAGGCGGCCATCGACGTGTTCACCCATTACTACGGAGAGCTCGCCGCCGGCGCCACCGGCCTGATCAGCGAGGACTCCCTCGACTCGCTGCCGCAGCCGGCCCGCCTCTCCGAGGTCGACGTGAGCGAGGAGGCGGCCCGCGACGCCCTCGGGCGCACCGTCGTCATCAAGCTCAACGGGGGCTTGGGCACCTCGATGGGGATGGAGCAGGCCAAATCGCTCCTTCCGGTCCGCGACGGCCAGACGTTCCTCGACATCCTGTGCCGACAGGTGCGCCACGCCCGGCAGCGGTACGGGGCGCGGCTCCCCCTGCTGTTCATGGACAGCTTCCGGACCAGCGCGGACACGCGCGAGGCGCTCCAGGCCCACGCGGACCTCGCGGTGGAGGGCCTGCCCTGGGACTTCCTGCAAAACCAGGTGCCCAAGATCCGCACCGACGACCTCACCCCCGTGACCTGGGAGACGGACCCGACGCTGGAGTGGTGCCCGCCCGGGCACGGTGACCTCTACACGAGCCTGCTCGCCACCGGGATCCTCGACCGCCTCCTCGAACAGGGCTATCGGTACGCGATGGTCAACAACTCCGACAACCTCGGGGCAGCGCCGGACGCGCGGCTCGCGGGGTGGTTCGCCGGTACGGGCGCGCCGTTCGCGATCGAGGTATGCCGCCGCACGGCGGCGGACCGCAAGGGGGGCCACCTGGCGGTGCGCCGCTCCGACGGGCGGATCATCCTGCGCGAGTCGGCACAGACCGCTCCGGAGGACATGGACGCGTTCACCGACGAGGCCCGCCACGCCTTCTTCAACACCAACAGCCTGTGGTTCGACCTGGAGCAGTTGGCGGAGGTGTTGCGCAGCACCCACGGGGTCCTCGGGCTCCCCCTCATCCGCAACACGAAGACCGTCGACCCCACCGACCCGACCTCACCGGAGGTCTACCAGATCGAAACCGCCATGGGCGCGGCGATCGAGGTCTTCGACGGCGCGCAGGCGATCGAGGTCGGTCGCGATCGGTTCCTCCCCGTCAAGACCACCAACGACCTTCTCTTGCTCCGCTCGGACGTGTATGCGGTGAGCGAGGACGGGGTCGTGGAGCGGGTTGTCGACGCGGCGCCGTTGATCGACCTTGACGCCCGTTTCTACAAGACGATCGGGGACTTCGACCGGCGATTCCCCGCCGGCGCGCCGTCGCTTCGGCGCGCACGTTCCCTGACCGTCGACGGCGATTGGACGTTCGGGGCGGATGTGGTCTGCGAGGGCGACGCCGAACTGGAGGACCGCGGCGAACCCTCCACCGTGCCCGACGGCACATCCCTGCGCTGAGGCGCCCCTGAACAGGGGAATCACAGCGGCTTCGACACCCGATCGCGACCCATCGGCCGCGTCCAAGCGACCGACCTGATCCGAATTCCCCCGCGAACCTCCTTGGGACAGTAGAATCTCCGCCCTTTCATAGAACCTTCACGCCGAGACGTCGGGCACATTCACGGGCTCCCGGTTTCGTAGGTGATGCCAGAGGTCATCCCCACACCCCGGTCCCAGGAGGTCCTGATGCTCACCGCTCGTCGCACCCTCGCCGCTTCCGCCCTCGGTCTCGCCCTGCTCGCCGGCAGCGCCGGCGCCGCTGGTGCCGCATCCCTCCCCTCGAGTTTCACGCAGTCCGGATTCACCCAGTCGGGATTCACGCAATCGGGCTTCACCCAGTCCGGGTTTACCCAGTCGGGATTCACCCAGTCCGGGTTTACCCAGTCGGGATTCACCCAGTCCGGGTTTACCCAGTCCGGATTCACGCAGTCGGGATTCACCCAGTCCGGATTCACCCAGTCGGGATTCACGCAGTCCGGATTCACGCAATCGGGCTTCACCCAGTCGGGCTTCACCCAGTCGGGATTCACGCAGTCGCTGGCCGCCGGCGGCGTGGGCGATGTGGAACGCCTGATCTTCCTCGGCGCGCTCGGCTGACCCGCGCGCCCCAGACCTCGACCAGCCGCCGCGGCGCGGACCGGCGCCGCGGCGGCGCACTCAGCGAACGGTCGGGATCCAGGCGATGAGCTGCGCCCCGCACCCGCGGCCGCCGCTGCGCGCCACCAACTCACCACCGTGGGCCCGCACGATGCTGCGCGAGATCGTAAGCCCTATCCCCGAACCGCCCTCCGAGCCGGCCGCACGTCGCGTCGGCACCCGATAGAAGCGTTCGAAGATCCGCTCCACATCGTCGGGGGCGATGCCCTCGCCGGTGTCCGCCACGATGAGCCAGGCCCAGTTCGCGGATCGTCCGACGCTGACGTCGATGCACCCCCCGGGTGCAGTCGCGCGCACTGCGTTGCCGACGAGATTGCGCACCACTTGCGAGAACCGGTCCGAGTCGACCCGGACGGGCAGCAACTCGTCGCCCGGCCGAACCCGGAGGCGAAGCCCCGCGTCATCGATCTGCGGGCGGATCCGCTCGATGGCCGAAACCGTCACGCCCCGCAGATCCAACAGCAGGGGCTCGAGGTCCAAGCGCCCCTCCTCGGCCTTCGACAGGGCCGACAGATCGTCCGCCAACCGTCGCAGCCGGCGCACCTCCTCACTGACGTGCGCGAGTTCCGTGGGTTCGGCCGGGAGGATGCCGTCGATCATGCCCTCGACGTAGCCGTCGATGACCGTCAGGGGCGTGCGCATCTCGTGGGCGACCTCGCCCAGCAGACGGCGACGCCTCCCCTCCACGTCTGCCAGGGACTGGCCCAGTCGGTTGAGGTCGCCGACCAGCCCACGCAACTCCCAGTGCTCGCTTGCTGTCAGCTCGTGCTCATACTCGCCCTGGCTCAGGGCGCGGGTGAGGTCTCGCAACTGCTCCAACGGGGCCATCACGCGGTGGGCGGCGATCGCCCCGGCCACGCACGCGGCGACGGCACCGACGAGCAGCCCGGCGAAGAGGGAGGTGGTGTGCAGATCCAGGTAGTCTCCCTGCGGCGACCGTCCCTCCGGGGCAGGGAGCTCCGTCAAGGCTCCGCCGAGGAGTGCGGGCGCGAGCTGTAGCCCGGCCGCATACACCGCGACCACCACCGCGAGGACGACGACCACGTGCGTCGCGATCGTGCGCAGCAGGATCCTCCTCATCCTGCGCCCCCCGCGGGCACGGGCGGATCCTGAGGATCGAGAAGGAACTTGTAGCCGACCCCGCGGACCGTGCCGATGATCCGGGGCCGCGCGGCGTCGTCACCCAAGACCCGGCGGATGTTGCGGATGTGGACGTCGACCACGCGTTCGTCCCCGAAGAAGTCGTAGCCCCAGACGCGTTCGAGCAGTTGCGGCCTGGAGAACACGCGCCCGTGGTCGTCAGCGAGCGCCCACAGCAGGTCGAACTCCAAGGTGGACAGCGACACCTCCCTCCCGTCGACATGCACCTCCCGCCGGCGCGCGTCCACGACGAGGCCCGGGAAGCGATGGACCTCCACGGTGCGAGGAAGAATCCCGCCGGGGGTCCGCCGGTCGCGCCGCAGCACGGTGTTGACGCGGGCGACCACCTCGCGGGGGCTGAACGGCTTGGTGATGTAGTCGTCCGCGCCGATCGTGAGGCCGACCAGCTTGTCCAGCTCGTCCGATCGCGCGGTGACCAGGATCACGTAGACCTCGCTGGCGGCTCGCAGCCGGCGCAGCACCTCCATGCCGTCGACGTCGGGCAGCCCGACGTCGAGCAGGATCAACGTAGGCGGGGTCCGCTCCGCAATCTCCAGCGCTTCAGCGCCGGTGCCGGCCTCATCGACCGCGAAGCCGTCGGCCTCCAGATAGGCGGTCAGGACCCGCCTGATCGGCTTCTCGTCGTCGACAACGAGGACCCTTCTCCGTGCGGTCATGACGTGTTACGCCCCTTGCCTCATTGACCCGCGCCCCGACACCCCGCAGAACGGCATCCGCCTGATCGACGCGTCGCCGAGCCGCCCTGCGCGGACAGATGGAGTGCTCTGCGGTGCGTTTCCCCGTGCCACCAAGAATCATGGTCGGTCATCTGACAAGAATGAAGTTCAACGACCTGGTCCGGCGCGGCGCGACCCCGTCGCGCTCACGAGGAGAACCGGTCCGCTTGCCCTCGGCGACGCAGCACATGCGCCACGACGGGCGCTGCTGCCAGCACGGCGATCAGGCGCACGACCTGCACGGTGAGCACGAAGCTCACGTCGGCTCCCGAATCCACAGCGGTGGCCAGCACGGCGTAGAGACCGCCAGGCGTTGTCGCGAGGTATGCGTCCAGCGGGCTGACCCCGACCCAGACCACCAGTCCTAGGCCGAGCAGCGCCGAAACGATCAACAGGGCGACGATGAGCCCCACGGCGGCGGGCAACAGCCCCGCGATCTGCCGCAGACTGGCGCGGGTGAACCTCAGGCCGATCTGGAGGCCGATCACCACGTAGGCCGTCGCCTCCGGCCAGGCCGGGACCAGCACTGGCGGGAAGAGCCCGCTCATCGAGAGCGCGACGGCCGCGATCAGCGGCCCCAGGATCGCTCCGGCCGGCAGGCGCGCCAGCCTCGCCAGGCCGAGCCCGAGCACGAGGCAGATCGCGACGAAGGCGGCCACCCCCACCCCGTCCGCCTGCGCAGCCGCGACGGGAGCCGCCTGGCCGCCCTGCGGCCGGAAGACCACCGCTGTGACCAGCGGCATCCCTGCGACGACGATGACGACCCGCAGGTACTGCACCACCGAGACCACGCGATCGTCGGCACCGAGCTCGCGGGCAATCGCGCTCACGCCGGAGGCCCCGCCGCTGATCATCGCGAACATGCCCGTGGCCAGGGAGACCCCGCGCCGGGTCAGGACGGCGCCCAGGGCCATGCTGGCGACGACGGTCATGACGCACACGAGAAGGATCGGGCCGCCGTGCGCGGCCAGTTCGGCGGCCGTGGCGGCGTCCACGTAGACACCGATCGAGACCCCGACCAGCCCCTGGGCCAGGGTCGCAGCCCCACCGGGCATCCTCGGCAGGGGGAGGCGCGGCGGCGCGAGCAACGCGTACGCCATCCCGCCCAGCAGCGAGCCGAACAGCGCGGGCGCGCTCAGCCCGGCCAATGACACGGCGGCCGTGCCGACCGCCGCGGCCAGGAGGCTCAGCGCCCACGAGACGACGCATGACCCCATCAGAGCCAGTCTCGGCGCTTGAAGAGCACGTAGAGCGCGATCGACCCGCCGCTCACGAGGGCGGCGGAGAGCCACAATCCCGAGGGTTCCTGGAATCCCGGATAGGGAACGTTCTGCCCGAACCAGCCGGTCACGGCCGTGGGGACGGCGATGATGGCCGCCCAGCCGGCGAGCTTCTTCATGACCGTGTTGAGGCGGGAATCCTGCAGGGACAGGCTGGTCTCGAAGGCGGACGTGATCATGTCGCGCAGCGACTCGGTCCACTCGGCCGCCCGGAGGGCGTGATCGTAGAGGTCCTCGAGGTCGCCGATCAGCGCGGCCTTGCCCGCCGGAGCGCTTTCATCGAGAAGGCGATCCCCTGCGTGACCGCTGGTAGCTGCGTTCCCGGTCGTAGCTGCGTTCCCCGTCGTACCGTTCCCTGTGGTACCGCCCCGGCCGAGGTGGTCGGCACCCGCCGATCCGTTGGTCGCAAGCGTCGCGTTCTGGTGGCGAAGGAGGGCTCCCACGATCTCGCGGACCGGCAGGACCACGCGCCGGAGCTCGACCAATTCCTTACGGAGCCGGTAGATCGACTGCTGCACCTCCCGGGGCCTGGGCTCCTGCGCAAACAGCAGGTCCTCCAAGTCCTCGATCGCGTCGTCCAGGCGCTGGATGGTCTCGAAGTGCCCGTCCACGACGACGTCGAGGAGGCCGTGCACCAGGACGCCGGTGCGCACGGACGGTGCCGCGCCGACCAGGAGCTCCGCCGAGTCCGCCCACCGTTCGAGCATCGCGTCGACCGGGAAGTCCGAACCCCACCGGATGGTGACGATCGCCCGGGGCAGCACGAACGCGCTGATGCGGGACAGCGCCAGTCGGGACTGATGGGCGAGGGGCCCGGGGTCCTCCAGGCGGGTCGCATAGACCGTGAGGAACAGGTGGCCGGGATGCCGGGTCACCTTGGGGCGTTCGTGGTGGGCCACGGCGTCCTCGACCGCGTGCGCGTCGAGACCGAACGTGCCCACGACCTCGGCGAGGGTCTCGTCATCGGGGTCGACGAGGTCCACCCACGCCAGCGCGTCATCGGGGAGAGGGTCCGGCAGCTCCAGGGACGGGAGGTCGCGCGGCTCCCGTCCCTCCCGCCACAGGCGGACCCGCACCTGCGCGGGTCTCGCCGGGATGCTCATGGCGTCAGTATCCCGCGCGTCCCGCGGCCTTCGCCTTCCCGCGCCCCGCGACGGCGGGCGGCCGAGGGGGGGGAGCGGGCGCCGGGCCGGAGAGCCCTGCCCTGGCGTCGGGACAGGTTGGGGGTCAGCGGCCCTGGACGTCGTCCTGCGGGTAGTCCGACCCGCCGTACGGGGGCAGCGTGCCAGGAGTGGTGCCCGAGGTCACGCGGCGGGCAGTCGCCTCGTCGGGCATGACGATCCACAGGACCACGTATGCCACCAGCGGCGCCCCGAGCAGGAAGAGGAGCACGGTCAGCGCCCGCACCGCGCCCACGTCGACTCCCGTCTGACGGGCGATCCCGGCGCACACGCCGGCGATCCACTTGCCGGAGTCCTCACGGTAGAAGCCCTTGTCGGCCATCGCGCGGTAGATGCTGTCCATGGGTTTGCTCTCCTTGGTGAAGGGGGCAGGTGGCCTGCCCGCGGGGGTCTTTCGGTCCTTCGTCCCGGATGGGTGGTGCAGGGGTACGGGACCTCGGTTGCCTTCTCTGCGATCGGCGGATCGTTGTCCCCCGGCGCACTTCCACTCTCTCCCGCCCGGACCGGCCGAGCCATCGGGTGGCACCCCTACTCGCCCCGGAGCCGCCCCTGAACCCCCGCTGCAGAAGGCCTGAGATGCCAGGGTAGGAACATGACCCGCCTCGACCTGAGCGCCCTGTCCGCGCCCGTGCTCGCCGCCCCCATGGCAGGCGGGCCGTCCACGCCGGAGCTGGTGGCCGCCACGGCATCCGCCGGAGGCCTGGGCTTCCTGGCCGGCGGATATCGCTCCGCCATCGACCTGTCCGCGCAGATCACGGCCACGCGGGAGCTGACCGACGCGCCGTTCGGCGTCAACGTGTTCGTGCCTTCGACCACGCCGGACCCCCACCCCGCGCTACGCGCGCACGTCGCCTCCTACCGGAGCGCTCTCGCCGGTGAAGCCGAGCGCCTGCACGTCCGGCTGCCGGAGCCGGACTGGGCCGACGACGACGACTGGGACGCCAAGATCGGCCTCCTCACCCTCGTCGATCCGGTGCCGGTCGTGTCCTTCACGTTCGGCGTCCCCGGCTGGGACATCGTCGACGCCCTCCGCGACGCGGGGACGACCGTGCTGGTCACGGTCACCTCGCCGGAGGAGGGACGGGCCGCCCGGACGGTGGGGGCGGATGCCGTGATCGTCCAGGGGTTCGAGGCCGGCGGGCACCGCTCGACCCACCGGGTCGCCGATGAGCCCAACGATTACGACCACCTGGGCCTGCTCCCGATGGTGCGCGACGTCGGGCTGCCGATGGTCGCGGCCGGCGGGGTCACGACCGCGGGCGACGTCCAGCGCGCCCAGGCCGCAGGGGCCGTCGCGGTGCAGGTGGGGACCGCCTTCCTGCTGTGCCACGAGGCGGGGACGTCGCCGGCGCACCGCATGGGGCTGTCGGATCCGGGCTTGCGCTCGGTGGTGACGCGGGCGTTCTCGGGACGGCCCGCGCGGGGGCTCGCCAACCGGTTCGTCCAGACCTTCGACGGACAGGCCCCCGCCGCGTACCCGCAGGTCGACCAGATCACGAAGCCGCTGCGCGCCGCGGCGGCGCGAGACGGCGACATCGGCGGGGTCTCGCTCTGGGCGGGATCCGGCTGGCGGGCCGCGCGGGAGGAACCCGCCGCAGACGTCGTACGCCGCCTCGCCGG
The DNA here is from genome assembly GCA_934678955.1 of uncultured Austwickia sp. Next base: position 25,645 of record CAKUSI010000004.1, read on the forward strand.
GCAAGGCTCCTGAAGGCACCCCAGGGCCACCCCTCGCTGGCGGTCAACACCGCCAACGACATGCGCCATTCCGCGACACCGACCTGAAGACCAGCTCCCGGGCCGACTCACGTCCGGACGCGTCAGCGGTAGACATCCCGCCGATGGTCGATACGAACCGGTCAGGACCCGTACAGCGCGCGCCGCAGGAAGGAGAGCGTCGCCTCAGCGATCGCGTCCAGGTCGCCGCCACGCTCCACGAGGGCGACGGCGCCGTTGACCACACCCTGCGCGAGAGCCGCTGTGGTGGCCACGTCAGAGGCACCTGACGCCTCCACGAGCGCGACCAGCGGCTCGGCGATCTGCTCGTGCAGCCGCCGCAGGCGCGCCCGGGACTCCTCGCTGAGCTCGATCCCCATGAGGCGGGTCGGGCTGTGGCCCCGCCGGGCGGACTCCAGGGTCGCGCGGACGTAGGCAGCCAGCCGGTCCCGCGGATCGGATCCCGCCGCACGAAGCGCCTCGTCGAGCCCCTCCCGGGAGACCACGAAGAGCTCCTCGATCGCCGCGCCCAGCAGGTCCCGGCTGCTCGGAAAGTACTGATACACGCTGGTGCGCGCCAGGCCGGTCCGCTGGGCCACTGCGGCAGGGGTCAGGGCGGCCGGACCCTGCGAGATCAGCAGGTCGACGGCGTGGTCCAACACGGCGCGCTGCCGCATCGCGCGGTGTTCGGCGACGGTGGGCGCCTCGATCCTCGGCACCACGGCAGTCTACGGGTCGAGACGTGCACCACTCGAGACTTCCCGACAGCGCGTCGACTTGATACCGTCACCTAGTCAGCAAAATGCTCACGGGCGGTCCGTACGATCCCTCCGCGACCCTCGCCTCGCCCGCGACTGCCTTGGTGAGGAGCACCCGCGCATGACGCATACGGACACACCGGACGCACCGCCCATCCACGAACCGCGGCACCGGTGGGTCGCGATGGGGGCCATCGCGCTCGGGGTGGCGCTGGTCATCATGGACGCGACGATCGTCAACGTCGCCACCCCGGTGGTCATCGAGGACCTCGGACTGACCGCGACCGAGGCCCAGTGGATGAACGCGGTCTACTCCCTCGTCTTCGCCGCGCTGATGCTGACCTCGGGTCGCCTCGGCGACCTCTTCGGCCGGCGCCTGTTCTTCGTGGCCGGGCTGATCCTCTTCGGCGCCTCATCGCTGGTGGCCGGAGGCGCGCCCACCGCGGTGATCCTCATCCTGGCCCGCGCCGTCCAGGGCGTCGGCGCGGCGATGATCCTCCCCGCCACGCTCTCGACCATCAACGCCATGTTCACGGGGCGGGACCGCGGGATCGCGTTCGCGGTCTACGGGGCCGCGATCGGCGGGATGGCCGCCGTCGGTCCGCTCGTCGGCGGGTGGCTGGCGACGGACTTCTCGTGGCGGTGGGCGTTCTGGCTCAACGTGCCGTTCGTGCTGGCCACGCTGCCGGTCGCCGCGCGCCTCCTCCCCGAGACGCGCGACGTCACGCTGCGGCGGGGGATCGACGTCCCCGGCACGCTGCTCGCCAGCCTCGGGCTCGCGGGGATCGTATTCGGGCTGATCGAGTCGTCCACGTATGGCTGGCTGCGCCAGGACGACGGCCGGATCTCGCCGGTCTTCCTCGCCCTGGCCACCGGGATCCTGCTGCTCGGCCTGTTCGTCCTGCAGGAGCGCGCCCGCGAGCGGGACGGCAAGATCGTCCTCACCCACCTCGGGCTCTTCCGTTACCGCACCTTCCGCTACGGGGTGATCGCCGCCGCCATCGTCGCCCTGGGCGAGTTCGGGATGCTCTTCGCGCTGCCGCTGCTCCTCCAGGGCGCGATGGGCTACAACGCGCTGGACACGGGCTGGCTGATGATGGCGCTGGCCGCAGGGACGTTCCTCACCTCGGGGGCGACGCCGCACCTCGCGGAGAAGCTGGGGGTGCGCGGGATCGTCCGGATCGGACTGGCGCTGGAGGCCCTCGCGATCGGAGCCCTCGCGCTCGCGCTGCCCGCGGGCCGGATCACCCTGGCCGCGCTGCTCTTCGCGTACGGACTCGGGGTGGGCCTGGCCACCGCGCAACTGACCCGCATCGTGCTGACCGAGATCCCCGTGGCCTACTCGGGTGAGGCATCGGGCCTCAACACGACGTTCCGGCAGCTCGGCTCGGCCCTCGGCATCGCGCTCCTCGGGGGTCTGCTGATCGGTTCGCTGACCACCACCACGCGCGATCACCTGGCGCAGGCCGGCGTGCCGGAGTCGATGAGGCCGGCCGTCTTGGAAGCGGTGCACGGTTCGGTGGGCGCGGCGATCCCGCGGCTGGCCGAGAACCCGGCCACCGCTCCCGCGGCGGCCGTCGCCGCAGACGCCATGGTCCAGGCCGCCAAGCAGACCACCGGGGTGGCCGCAGGCGTGCTCCTGATCGGACTGGCCGCGACCCTGGCGCTGCCCTCCGACCGGCCGGCCGGGACGCCCGGGGTGCCCGGCGCGCCGGACCCCGTCAGACCCGGTCGCCGACCAGCTCGTCGAGCTCGCCGCGACGCTGGGTCGACGCCGCCCGATCGGCCGCGGGATCGGCCGGCAGGCGCTCCGATTCCGGCACCCGCGAGCGAGTGATCGCAGTCGAGATCATCAGCTTGATGCGGTTCAGCTGGTTCACCTGTGAGGCGCCTGGATCGTAGTCCACGGAGACGATGTTGGCCTGCGGGTAGCGGCGCCGCAGCTCCCGGAACATGCCCTTGCCGGTCACGTGATTGGGCAGGCAGGCGAACGGCTGGGCGCAGATGATGTTGGGCGTCCCCTCCTCGATCAGCGCGATCATCTCGGCGACGAGGTACCAGCCCTCCCCCGCCTGATTGCCGAGCGAGACCACCTCGGAGGCCTTCGCGGCGAGCTCGTCGATGGGCTCGGGGACGTCGAACTTGCCACCCGTACGGCGCAGGGCGCGCACGGCCGGAGTCTGGTACTTCTCCAGCAGCGCCTTGACCCCTCGCTTGACGAAGCGGGCCTTCTCACCGACGCCGTACTGTTCGTAGTTCCAGTGCGCGGTGGCCACCGAGTTGAGCACGAAGCCCATCAGGCCCGGCATGACCGCCTCGCAGCCCTCCGACTCCACCACCGACACCACGTCGTTGTTGGCGTCGGGGTGGAACTTCACCAGGATCTCCCCGACGATCCCTACCCGCGGGCGACGAGGCTCGTCCCGCAGGGGGATCCGGTCGAAGTCCCGTACGATCGCATCGATCATCCAGCGGTAGCCGACCCGGCGGCCGAGCGTCGCGGACCAGCCACGGTCGGTGAAGAACTCGCGGACCACCTGGTCCCAGGTCTCATACAGGCGCAGCGCCGCGCCGTCGATGGCCTCGTACGGGCGGGTGCGCAGCAGGCAGGTCTGCAGGAGGTCGCCGAGGACCACCGCCTGGATGATCCGGTGCAGCATCGGGAGGGTGAACGAGAACCCGGGGTTGCTCTCGATCCCGTACGCCGACAGCGAGACCACCGGCACGTGACCGAAGGCGGACTCGGCCAGGCCCTTGCGCAGCAGGGCGGCGTAGTTCGTCGCGCGGCACATGCCGCCCGTCTGGCTGATGAACACCGAGCAGTTCTCGGTGTCGAACTCCCCCGAGCGCAGCGCGTCGAGGAGCTGGCCGACGACGACGATCGCCGGGAAGCAGGCGTCGTTGTTGACGTGCTTCAGTCCCAACTCGACGGCCTCGGGCCGGGCTCGCTCCAGCAGCACGACGTTGTAGCCGCTGCGGCGGAACACCGCCTCGAACAGCCGGAACTGGATGGGCGCCATCTGCGGGAGCAGCAGCGTGTGCGACTTCTTCATCTCCTGCGTGAACACGACGCGCTCCGCCGGCGGGGCCACGACCTCGTCGGCAGCGCTCACCGCTAGCTCGTCGCCGCTGCGGGCGCGCGCCACCGCGGCCCGCTCGTGGGTCGCGGCCTGCAGCGATCGGAGCCGGATTCGGGCTGCGCCCAGGTTGGACACCTCGTCGATCTTGAGGGCGGTGTAGACCTTGCCGCACTCGGCGAGGATCTCCGCCACCTGCTCGCCGGTGATCGCGTCGATGCCGCAGCCGAAGCTGTTGAGCTGCACGAGCTCGAGGTCGTCGCGGGTGCCCACGAACGCGGCCGCCTCGTACAGCCGCGCGTGATAGGTCCACTGGTTGCGCACCTTCAGTGGGGTGCGCAGCAGCGAGGTCGAGGGGTCCCCGTCCAGGCCGATGACGCTGTCCTCGGTGAGCACCGCCATGCCGAGCGAGTTGATCAGCTCCGGGATGCCGTGGTGGATCTCGGGGTCGGCGTGGTAGGGACGACCCGCCAGGACGATCCCGCGGGTGCCGGTGCGCTCGCAGAAGTCGAGGGCGGCGCGGCCCATCGCGCGGATGTCCTCGCGGACCGCGTCGTCCTCGGCGAACCCGGCGGCCACCGCCGCGGCCATCTCGTCGCGGTTGATGTCGTACGCCGCCAGGGTGTCCATGAGCCGGTCGACCAGCAGATCCTCGTTCGCCAGCGACAGGAACGGCCGGATCAGCTCGACCCCCTGCTCGCGCACCGAGTCGAGGTTGTTGCCGATGACCTCGGGGTAGCTCATCACGACGGGGCAGTTGAAGTGGTTGTCGGCGGCGTCGAGCTGGCCACGCTCGTAGGCGATGGCCGGGTAGAAGATCGTACGGACCCCGCGCGCGACCAGGTCCTCGATGTGCCCGTGCGTGAGCTTGGCCGGATAGCAGACGTTCTCGCTCGGGATCGAGTCCATCCCGCGCTCGAAGAGATCGTGGTCGCTCCGCTTGGACAGCACCACCCGGAAGCCGAGGGCGGTCAGCACCGTGAACCAGAATGGGTAGTTCTCATACATGTTGAGCGCTCGCGGGATGCCGATGTCGCCGCGGGTTGCCTGCGCCCGGGTGAGCCGCCGGTAGCGGAAGATGCGGGCGTACTTCTCCTCCACCACGTTCGGCAGTCCCGACTTGGGGCGCTTGCGCGCGCTGGCCGGGTCGGGATCGGCGCCGCGGTCGCAGCGGTTGCCGGTCACGTGCTGGGAGCCGTCACCGAACGTCGAGGTCGTGAGCTGGCAGTGGTTCTGGCACAGCGAGCAGTCGCCGAGATCGGTGGAGTGGGTGAAGTCCTCGAGCTCGGCCATCGTGAGCAGCCCGGCGGGCTGGGGTTCGACCTCCGACTGGGGGGCAAGAGCCGGTATGGCCATGAGGTCGCCGGTCGCCGCGCAGGCCTGCGGCTCCGCGCCGGAGCCCGTGCCTGCCTCTGCCCCTGCGGGTATGCCGTCGCGCCCGCGGACCCAGCCCTGGTGCTCGAGCGGCGGCGCCGCCTCGGCGTGCCGCTGCCGCGCGGTCAGCGCCGCCCCGAAGGCGCCCATGAGCCCGGCGATGTCGGGCCGGACGACCTCCCGCTCGGTGAGCAGCTCGAAGGCCCGCAGCACGGCGTCGTTGAGGAACGTGCCGCCCTGCACCACGACGCGCTCGCCCAGCTGGGAGGGATCCTTGAGCTTGATCACCTTGTAGAGCGCGTTGCGAACGACGGAGTACGAGAGGCCCGCCGAGATCTCGGCGACGTCGGCGCCCTCCTTCTGGGCCTGCTTGACCGAGGAGTTCATGAACACGGTGCAGCGGCTGCCGAGGTCGACCGGCGCCTGCGCGTCCAGGGCCTCACGGGCGAACGTGGCGATGTCCCGGCCCATCGTGGTCGCGAAGGTCGACAGGAACGAGCCGCAGCCGGAGCTGCACGCCTCGTTGACGGAGATCGAGTCGATGACCCCGTCCTTGACGCGCAGGTATTTCATGTCCTGCCCGCCGATGTCGATGACGCTGGTCACCCCCGGCGAGAGGAACTCTGCGGCCCGGTAGTGGGCCATCGTCTCGATCTCGCCGTCCTCGGCCCGCAGCGCCGCCTTGACCAGGCCCTCGCCGTAGCCCGTCACACAGGTCCGGGCGATCCGTGCGTCCTCGGGCAGGGACTCGCGAATCCGCTTGAGGATCGCCACCGCGTTGCCGACCGGGTCGCCCTCGTTGGAGGCGTAGTGGCTGAAGAGCAGCCGCCGCTGCGCGTCGAGGAGCACCGCCTTGATCGTGGTGGATCCCGCGTCGATCCCGAGGAAGCAGTCGCCGACGGCGGCGGTCAGGTCGGCGCGCTCGACCGCGTGGAGGCGGTGCCGCTCGACGAACTCGGCGCGTTCGGTCGCGTCGGCGAACAGCGGGCGCATCCGGTGGCTCGTCGGCCCCCCGCGGGCGCCGCCCCGCGCGCGATCGGCGACCTGGGCCAGCGGCACCGGCTCCCCATCGGCCAGCAGCGCCGCGCCGATCGCGACGTAGAGCTGAGCCTTCTCCGGGGTGCGGAAGGAGGCGACCTGGTCGCCGAGCGCCCGCTCGAACGCCTTCCGGAGCTCGGACAAGAAGAAGAGAGGGCCGCCGAGGAAGACCACGTGTCCCCGGATCGGACGGCCGCAGGCGAGGCCGGCAATGGTCTGGTTGACCACCGCGGTGAAGATCGAGGCGGCGAGGTCGGTGTGGGACGCGCCCTCGTTGAGAAGGGGTTGCAGGTCCGACTTGGCGAACACCCCGCATCGCGAGGCGATCGGATAGAGGGTCTCGTACCGGGAGGCCAACTCGTCCAGGCCGGCGGCGTCGGTGTGCAGCAGCGAGGCCATCTGGTCGATGAACGCGCCGGTGCCACCGGCGCATGTGCCGTTCATCCGTTGCTCGGGCACGGGCTTCAAGTACGTGATCTTGGCGTCCTCGCCGCCGAGCTCGATGATCACGTCGGTGTCGGGGTCGTGGCGGTTGATCGCCTCGGTCTCGGCGATGACCTCCTGGACGAACGGCAACCCGACCGCGTCGGCGACCGCGAGACCGCCCGACCCGGTGATCGCCCCCCGGACGACCGTGTCGGGGAACTGCGCGCACACGTCGTCGAACAGCGCGTCGAGCTCACCCGCGATGTTGGCGTGGTGGCGCCGGTAGGTGGAGAACTCGATCCGGTCGTCCGCCGGGTCCGCGGCCGTGGCGATCAACACCAGCTTCACCGTGGTGGAACCCACATCGATGCCGAGTCGGAGGACCGGACGGTGCGAGGGGGCGCCCTGTGAGCAGTCGGATGGGTGGTTGACCTGGGACGCGCTCATCATCCGACGATAACGGCGTTTCCGACTTATTTCAACGCGTTGAAATACGAGAGACCCGAGAATTCGCCTTCCGGGGACCAGGACTCACGCCGATGGCCTGGGGCGCGACTGCCCTGCCGCATGCCACTTCCTGGACGGACACGTCGACGGGCCGCGTCGCCCCTCGCGGGTCTAGGGTGCGAACGTGACCGACTCCTCACCCCCGAGGCGCGGTCCCCGCGGCCAGGCCGCCGCGACCCGAGCGGCGATCCTGCGCGAGGCCCGCCGCGCCTTCGCGGCATACGGCTACGCCGGGACGTCCCTGCGGCATGTCGCCACCCAGGCCGGTGTCGACGTCGCCCTCCTCCCGTACTACTTCGGGTCCAAGGAGAACCTCTTCGCCCAGGCCATCGAGCTGCCGCTGAGCCCGCGGGAGGTCGTGGCCGCCGCGGTGGACGTCCCGCTCGACCAGCTCGGGGAATCCCTCATCCGGGGGCTGCTCACCGCCTGGGCCGACGAGGAGGCGGCAGCGACCGCGCGGGGTGTCCTCCAGTCCCTCTCGACGCGCGACGACTTCGCGGCCACGGTCATCGCCTACAGCCAGGAGCACGTCGTAGGGCCGCTGGCGCAACGGCTCGGGACACCGGACGCCTCCTACCGCGCGACGCTGGCCATCGTCCACCTCGTCGGATTGGCCGTCACCCGGCACGTCGCGCTGATGCCCATGGCCGGCGCCGACGAGGAGGCCCTGGTCGCCGACATCGCGCCCGTCATTCAGCACTACCTGACCGGCGAGCTCAGCTCCGGTCGAGGCGCCGGCCCTCCGCATACCGGCACTTCGCCATTTTGATCACTCGGCTGATCAGAGGGGCGCGGACGACCCATCCCTCCGTCGCGCAGCCGCTTGACCCGCCGACGATTTCATCTCACGATAGACATATGTCATAAGATGGAGTAGTGGCTCCGGCCGCGTCCTTGAACAACCAGGCAACGCGGTCCAGCCGACACGTACGTGGAGGACCCATGTCCCTGTCCTCGCCCGCGTGGGCGTCCGGGCTGGTCGCGATCCTGCTCACCAGCCTGCTCGGCGGCCCCACCAACTTCCTCGGGGCCTCGCCGGCCATCTTCGCCGCGGGCAACGCCCACGCGGCGGTCCCGGTCTCAGCACTCGTGCCCCTGCCGCCGATCCCCGTTGAGCCGACTCGAACGACCGGCCCCCCTTCCTCGACCAGTCCCCCGCCCGAGAGCCCGACCGAAAGCGCTCGGATGCAGGCCGCTCCCGCCCCCTCGTCGGCGACAGCCAGTTCCATGGACTTCAAGCCCGCGAAGCGCGCGGGTCTGGTGGGGCTTGCCACCCTCCTCGTGGCCTTCGCGTCAGTCTTCGCCGTCAGCAGCGCGCGGGCGGGCGCCCGCGGTCGCATCGGTAGCTTCCGCGGGCGACGCTGAGCCGCGCGAGCGCGTACATTTCCCGCCCACGGGCAGCACCCGGCGAAATCTACCCAGGCAAGCACGTATGTTTCCCGCCCACGGGCGGCAAGAGACGCCAAGCACCTGCCGCCCTGCGTACCATTCCCGCCCACGGGCGCCGTCACCCCTCGCGGTTGCGACGCACTCGCCGCTAGGGTCGAGCGCAACGCTGCGCGCTGGTGCCCTACCCGGACTCCGTAACCCTGCCGATCCGCGCGACGCGCGGGAATCGCTGGCCGAGGAGGTGGCGTGGGCGCTCACCCGAGCGGGGGTTCGCGGCGGGCGGGCCTGCCCACGCCAAAGGCCCTACCCACCACGGCTCGTGCGCCGCTGACCATCCGCGACGACCTGACCTCCCGGGCCGCCTACAGCGGCGACGCCTCCCTGTTCCGGGCCATCCCGGCCGCGATCGTCGAACCACGCGACGCCGCGCAGGTGCGTGAATCGCTGGGCTTGGCCCGCCGGCGCGGCTGGTCGGTCACGCCGCGCGGCGCGGGCACGTCGGTGGCAGGCAACGCGCTCTCCCACGGGTTGATCCTCGACCACAGCCGGCACCATCGCCGCATTCTGGAGCTCGATGCGGACGCTCGGCTCGCTCGCGTCGAACCCGGCGTGGTGTGCGACGAGCTCCGAGCCGCCGCGGGCGAGTACGGGCTCACGTACGGCCCGGACCCGTCCACCCACTCGCGCTGCACGATCGGCGGCATGGTCGGCAACAACGCGTGCGGCTCCCACTCGGTCGCCTGGGGTACGACCGCCGCGAACCTGCGCGCGGTCCGACTGCTGCTCGCGGACGGTCGGGAGCTGCACGCCTGGCGCGGCGGTTGCAGCGACCCGGCGATCGAGGCGGGGCTGCGGGCGCTGGTCGCCGAGCATGCGGAGTCGATCCGCGCCGAACTCGGCCGCTTCCCCCGGCAGGTGTCGGGCTACGGGCTGCACCATCTGCTCCCCGAGCGCGGCTTCGACGTCGCCAAGTCGCTCGCGGGCAGCGAGGGAACCCTCGGTGTCTTCACCGAGCTGACGGTCGAGCTGATCCCCAGCCCGGGCGCGGTGGTGCTCTTGGCGCTCGGGTTCGAGGACATCTTCATGGCCGCGGAGGCCGCCCCGCGGCTGCGCCAGGAGGGTGTCCTGACCCTGGAGGGCATGGGGCGTGACCTGCTGGCGGCTCTGCGGACCAGGGCCGGACGCGAGCGGGCCGGGGCAGACCTCCCCCGCGGGGACGCCTGGCTCTTCTGCGACATCGGCGCGCCCACGCAGGAGCTGGCCCTCGCGCTCGCTGGGCAGATCCGCGACCAGGCCGCGGCGCTGCCCGGATCCCCTAGCCGCGACGCCCGACTCGTCACCGACCCGGCCACGTACAGGGCCTGGTGGCGGATCCGGGAAGACGCCGCCGGGATCGCCACCCGCCGGGCCGACGGCGCAGAGGCGTGGCCGGGGTGGGAGGACTCCGCGGTGCCTCCGACGCGGCTCGCCGGCTATCTCCGCGAGCTGTACGCGCTGCTCGCGCAGCACGAGTTCCAGGGGATTCCCTACGGCCATTTCGGCGAGGGATGCGTCCACATCCGCATCGACTTCGAGCTCGACACCACCGACGGTCGCGAGCGCTACCGCCGATTCCTGACCGAGGCGGCGGCCCTCGTCGGTCGGCATGGCGGCTCCCTGTCCGGCGAGCACGGCGACGGGCGTGCCCGCAGCGAACTCCTCTCGACGATGTACTCCCCGTCGATGCTCGCCGCGTTCGCCCGCTTCAAGGCCATCTTCGACCCCGACGGGTTCTGCAACCCGGGCGTGCTCGTCGACCCAGCACCGTTCGACGTCGGGCTGCGCCCGCAGGGTCCGTCGAAGGCGCTGGAGACACGGCTCGGTCATCGCCTGGCCGACGACGACGGCTCGTACGCGAAGGCGGTGCGCCGATGCGTGGGAGTGGGCCTCTGCCGCACCCAGACCGGGGCGATGTGTCCCTCGTACCAGGTGACGCGCGACGAGGTGGCCTCCACGCGCGGGCGCGCCCGCGTCCTCGCGGAGATGCTGCGCGGCGAGGAGCTGCCCGGCTGGCGCTCACGGGAGGCGCGCGACGCGCTCGACCTGTGCCTGTCCTGCCGGGCGTGCGCCACCGAGTGTCCCGTGGCGGTCGACATGGCGACGCTCAAGGCCGAATTCCTCCACCAGCACTACCGGCGCCGGCCTCGTCCCCGGTCGCACTACGCGATGGGATGGCTCCCGGTGCTCGGCGCCCTGGCCGCCGCCGTCCCCGGCGCGGGACGGGCCCTCGGGGCGCTCACGGCGTGGCGGGCGGCCGAACGCACCCTCTTGCGGGCCGCCGGCGTGGAGACGCGGCGGGCCATGATCCCGTTCGCCACGCTGAGCCTCGTCGACTGGTGGCGCGAGCGAGCCGCGCGCGGCGAGGCCCCGCCCCCGGGCGCCGGGCGCCGCGTGCTCCTCCTGCCCGATAGCTTCACCAACCACCACGACCCCTTGACCGGCATCGCAGCCGTCGAGGTGCTGGAGGCCCTGGGCTACCGGGTCGCGCTCCCCACCGCTCGCGTGTGCTGCGGGCTGACCTGGCACTCGACGGGCCAGCTCGGGGTCGCGGCGCGCGTGCTCTCACGGACGTTGGGCGCCCTCGAGCCCTATGTCGAGGACGGGTGGACCGTCGTCGGGCTGGAGCCGTCCTGTACCGGGCACCTACGGCGAGCGGGAGAACTGGTGGACGATCCGCGCACGCCCGCGCTGGCGCAGGCGACGAGGACGTTTGCGGAGGTCATCGCCGACACGCCGCGCCCATGGCCGTTCGATGTCGCGTCGACGAGCGGCCCCGTGCTGCTCCAGACCCACTGCCACGACAAAGGGCTTCCCGCCGGATCGGCCGACGCAGGCGTCCTCCGGGAGTGCGGAGTGCCGACCGTGCACGTTCAGGGCGGCTGTTGCGGTCTGGCCGGGAATTGGGGGTACGAGCCCGGCCACCACGACGTCTCGATGGCGTGCGCCGAGCGGGAACTGTTTCCGGCGATCCGGGCGCACGGCGACGCCGACGCCGTGGTGTGCGCCGACGGATTCTCCTGCCGGACACAGGTCGGGCAGGGAACAAGCGCCCGCGCCCACCATCTGGCGGTCCTGCTGCGCCGGGCGCTGCAGCCTGAGCCGGGCGCGTCGGAGGCGCAGGGGCGCGGCTGAGTCGCCAGAGGCAGGGGCTGGCGGAGGCCGTGGGGCTGACGGCGCGCGCACGGCGGGCTCCTGACTCGCGGTCCGCAACCCCCCGACGAGGAGGCGAGCGTCTCGTTGTCAACCGCGACACGCCGGACGGATCAGTTTGCCCCGTCCGGAAGCCTTGATCGCCTCGATGCCCGGCCGATGAGCCAGTGAGGGCCTGCCTTCCCAGGTACCCCAAGAGCCTTGAGGAGGAACAGCTTTGGACGTCACCGCGATCGTGCGCCCGCCTCGGCACGCGCATCCGGCGGATCTGCCGGGGCTGGCCGAGCACGACATGCTCACGATGTATGCGGCCGCCGCGGACACGGCACCGTTGACGCCCAAAGACATCGACCTTCGGGACGGCACGACCGTGCGAATCGACGGGGTCTCCGGGGCGGAGGACCTCTTCGTGGTCCCCGTCTGCCACGTCGGGCCGCTCCCCTCGGACGCCGGGTCGCCGCTGGCACGCGACGTGTTCGCTCTGGCCACGGTGTTGTCCGAGCGTCCTGGTGCCCGCGCTGTCCTCCTTTTCGCCTGTTCGCAGGCCAGGGATGACGCGCGCGAGCTGGTGGGTCCGCTCACGCTCCAGACAGGGATCGCCCTGGAGTCGGTCGATCTCGGCGCGGAGTGGAACGAGCGGTTGATCGAGATCGCCCGTCCGGCAGGTCGGCACCGGGCCCACTGACGCGCCCTCGGCCGAGCACAGAGGGCGAACAAGCAGCAGAAGCGAGAAAGAGGAACAGGTGGCTACCACGGCACTTCCGCGCCCCAGGGCGCTGGCGATGACCCGGTCTGCCCGGCAAGGGATCCTGAACGTCTTTGCGAGGCAGTGCGGGTGCGCTGCCCTGTCCCCACGCACTATCCGGCTCCCCAGCGGCAACGGCGTTCCCGTCGACGGTGCCAGCGCGGACGAGAGCGTGATCGTCGAGATCGAGGATCACTCCGATCCCGCCCATGAAGGGCTGAGGGCTCGCGCGAGCCAGGCGCTGCTCACACTGTCGCTGGCCCGGAGCGCTCAACCCACGGCACACACGGTGCTGATCGTCGGGAGCGAGCAGGTGCGCGCCATGATCCTGGAGACGCTGCCTCACTACTTGACCGACGGCGCCGAGGTCGAGGTGGTCCACCTCCCCGTAGCCTGGGACGACGAGGCCTGAGAAGGCGCGCAACCTCGCCTATCCGCAAGTGCGGCCGGCACGGCGATCGTCGTGCCGGCCGCACTTGCGGTGGGCGGGGGCGCCGATCGGGACCACCGGCGAAGGCCGGCGGCCGGGGCCAGCAGTGTGGCCGGCATGCTGCTGTAGTTGTGCAGCCAGCCACCGGCCGCACCGATCTGGACGGTTTTCAGCAGCGGATTGCTGGGGCCGTCGGTCGCCATCGACGAGGTGATGGCATAACCAGGCAGGCCGAAGGCGACCCAGAGGCCTGCGGCGGCGAACAGCCCGAAGCTCAGCAGGGCGGCGATGCTGCCGTAACGGGCCGAGCGGTCGGCCACCGGCCCGTCGGTCTTGATTACCAGCATGGCCGCGCCATGAGCGATGAGCATCGCCACGCTGAGCAGGCCGGCCAGCAGCGCGAAC
>CAKUSI010000005.1 GCA_934678955.1 uncultured Austwickia sp.
CGTAGGTGCGCAGGAACACGGCCGGCGCCGGACGCGAGGTGCTGGCGAGCCCGGCCCTGCCCAGGGCCCGGCCCAGCTCGCCCTGCGGCACGTCCTCGCCCTCTACATAGACGTCGTGGTCGACGATCACCGACAGCGGCACCACGCACACGCCGGCCTCGGCCAGCGCGCCCGGCGCGACGTAGGCCGTGGAGTCGGTGACGACCGCGACCCTCATGCGGCCTCCCCCGGCCTGACGGGTCGGCATGCCCAGCCGGGCGGATGAGCTATGGCCGCCCGGCCCGACCGACACGTGTGCACCGAGCTCAGCCCGCGACGATGTTGACGAGCGAGGGCGGCCGGACGATCACCTTGCGGACCGTCTTGCCCTCCAACAGCGCCGCGATCTTGGGGCTGGCCAGGGCCGCCGCCTTCAGCTCGTCCTCGCTGATGTCTGCCGGCACCTCGAGGCGGTCGCGCACCTTGCCCGCCACTTGGATCACACAGGTGACCGCGTCGTCGAGCAATAGAGCCGGGTCGGCGCTCGGGAAGGGCTCGTAGGTCAGCGACTGCGGGTGCCCCAGCCGGGACCACAGCTCCTCGGCGAGGTGCGGGGCGATGGGCGCCACCATCAGGACCAGCGACTCCGCCGCCTCGCGCGGGACCACGTCCAGCTTGGTCAGCCCGTTGGTCAGCTCGATCAGCTTGGCGATGGCGGTGTTGAACCGCAGGTTCTCGTAGTCGCCCCGGACCCCGTCGATCGTACGGGCCAGCAGCTTGGCGGTCGCCGGGTCCAGTTCCCCTGCCGGGCCGGCGATGCGGGTCGCGCCGGTCTGTTCGTCGACCACGATCCGCCAGAGCCGCTGCAGGAAGCGCTGCGAGCCCACCACGGCCCGGGTCTCCCACGGTCGCGACACGTCGAGCGGGCCCATGCTCATCTCGTAGACCCGGAAGGTGTCGGCCCCGTAGGCCGCGTACATCTCGTCCGGCGTGGTGACGTTCTTGAGCGACTTGCCCATCTTCCCGTACTCGCGACGCACGCTCTCGCCCCGCCACGTAAACACCGGCTCGCCGTCGGCGCCGGCGTGCTCGGTGACCTCGGCGGCAGGGACGGCCTGGCCCCGCGCGTCACGGAACGCGTAGGCCTGGATATAGCCCTGGTTGAACAACCTCCGGAACGGCTCCGCGCTGCTCACGTGGCCCAGGTCGAAGAGGATCTTGTGCCAGAACCGGCTGTAGAGCAGGTGCAGCACCGCGTGCTCGACCCCGCCGACATACAGGTCCACGCCGCCCGCGTCCGGCACCCCGGGCGGCATCGACTCCGGCAGGCCCAGGGCGGGGGTGGGGCGCGGCCCCATCCAGTACTCCTCGACCTGCCGGTCCACCAACGCCACCGCGTTGGTCGGGTCCAGATAGCGCAGCTCGTACCAACACGAGCCCGCCCACTGAGGCATGACGTTCAGCTCGCGCCGGTAGGTCGCCGGGCCGTCGCCGTGGCCGTAAGCCGACAGGTCCAACTCCACGTGCGTCCAGTCGTGGGCCTTGGCCAGCGGCGGCGTCGGCTCGCTGTCGCCGTCGTCCGGGTCGTGCTGCGTCGGGCTGTAGTCGTCGACCTCCGGCAGTTCCACCGGCAGCAGCTCCGCGGGCAGCGCGATCGGCAGGTCGTGCTCGTCGTAGACGATCGGGAACGGCTCACCCCAGTAGCGCTGCCGGCTGAACAGCCAGTCGCGCAGCTTGTACGTGACTGCCCAGCGCCCGAATCCCTTGGCCTCCAGCCAGGCCGTCATCGCGGCCTTGGCCTCGTCCTTGCCGAGCCCGTTGAGGTCGATCTCGTCGTTGGCGCTGTTGATCGAGGGGCCGTCGCCGGTGAACGCGGTGTCCATGTCGTGGTCGTCCGGCGGCTGCACGGTGCGGACGATGTCCAGGTCGAAGCGCTTCGCGAAGTCCCAGTCCCGCTCGTCCTCGGCGGGCACGGCCATGATCGCGCCGGTGCCGTAGCCCATCAGGACGTAGTCCGCGATGAACACCGGGATCCATTCCCCGTTCACCGGGTTCACCGCGAACGAGCCCGTGAAGACGCCGGTCTTGTCCTTGCCCTCGGTCTGCCGCTCCAAGTCGCTCTTGGCGTCGGCCTGCGTGCGGTACGCCGAGACGGCCTCGCCGGGCGTGTCGAAACCCCCGGTCCAGGCGGGGCGGGTGTCCTCGGGCCACGCGGGCGGCACCAGGTGCGCGACGAGTTCGTGTTCGGGGGCCAGCACCATGAACGTGGCGCCGAACAGCGTGTCGGGACGTGTGGTGAACACCTCGATGCCCTCGACGGCGCCCCCCGCGGTGGCCACGTCGAAGACCACGTTCGCCCCACTCGAGCGTCCGATCCAGTTGCGCTGCATCAGCTTCACCGGCTCGGGCCAGTCCAGCCGGTCGATGTCGTCGAGGAGGCGATCGGCATACGCGGTGATCCGCATCATCCACTGGCGCAGGTTGCGCTTGAAGACCGGGTAGTTGCCGATGTCGCTGCGTCCCTCGGCGGTGACCTCCTCGTTGGCCAGCACCGTGCCGAGCCCGGGGCACCAGTTCACCGGCGCCTGCGACAGGTAGGCCAGCCGGTAGCCGTCGATGACCCGGCGGCGCTCGACCTCGTCGAGCGTCGCCCACGCCCGGCCGTCCGGCAGCTGCCGCAGTCCCATCTCGAACTCGGTCACCAGCTCGGCGATCGGCCGGGCCCGCCCGCGCCCGACGCCGTCGCGCGTGGGCGCTTCCGGGTCGAACCACGAGTCGAAGGCCTGCAGGAAGATCCACTGGGTCCAGCGGAAGAAGTACGTGTCGGTCGTGGCCACGCTGCGCCGGTCGTCGTGACCCAGCCCCAGGCGGCGCAGCTGGGCGCGCATCGTGGCGATGTTGGCCTGCGTGGTCACCGCCGGGTGCTGCCCCGTCGCCACCGCATACTGCTCCGCCGGCAGCCCAAACGCGTCGTACCCCAACGCGTGCAGGACGTTCTTGCCCATCATCCGCTGGAACCGTGAGAACACGTCGGTGGCGATATATCCCAGCGGGTGTCCCACGTGCAGGCCCGCGCCCGAGGGGTAGGGGAACATGTCGAGCACGAACAGCTTCTCCCGCCCGGCGACCTTCTCCGGCTCGCCGATCGGCCCGGCGGGGTTCGGCGCCCAGAAGGTGTGCTCGGCCTCCCAGCGGTCCTGCCACGCCGTCTCCAGGGCGGTGGCCAGGTCGGCCGTGTAGCGGTACGGGGTCTCGCTCATCGTCTCGCGCACTTCCTCACATCGTGTCTGCTGCGCCCGGACGGGCTGCGCGGGCCGCGGCGACCGTACGGGGGTTCCGCCGTCCCGGGAGAGGGGCGGGCGTCACCGGCCCGGAACATGAAGAAACCCCTGACGTCCGCAGGGGTGTGGCCACGCTGAATCCCGGCTCGTCAGCGTGGCCGACTAAGCCGCAGGTCCGCTCGCATGGGGCAAGGGTAGCCCACGGCGTACGGGTGCTCAGAACGGCATTCAGCGCGCGGACGGGGAAGGCTCGAGGAAGACGACGTGCCGGCCCGAAGCGGCGCGACGACGGGACGGGTCGGTGACCGATGAGCCGAGGGCACAGGAGCGGTCAAGCAGTGAGCGCGCCGACGACCAGGCCGAGCTGCGCGAGGTGATACGTGCTCAGCACGACCAGCCCGGCCCGGCGCCGCGGGCCGACGAAGCGGTCCAGGGCCAGCACGGCGTCCGAGACCGTGAACAGCACCGCGGCGATCATCGCGACCACCTGTCCGCTCAGGCCGGCGACCACGGCAAGGAGGCAGAGCACGGCTCCGTACCCCAGCACCGCCTGCCCGAGCAGCACCTCACCCTGGGCCAACAGGGCTCGCCGGACGCGGGGCAGCGAGCGCACGGCGAAAGGCGCCACCAGCAACGCTCCGATCAGCGCGAGAAGGAGCGACGGCCCGTGTGCTCCCGCGATCGCCCCGAAGGCGAAGAGGTAGGCGACGTGCCCGGCGAGGAAGGCCCCGAGTCCGAGGAGGAATGCCCACCCCTCCTGCGAGAGCAGCGCGGCGTCTCCGACCAGGCCGCATACCAGAGCCACCAGCACCGCCCAGCCGATCCCGCTGTTCGTGGCCCCGAGCGCGACGGCGAGCGCGATCAGGATCAGCATCGCGGCGACCTTGGTGCCGGCAAAGACGAGGGGGTATGGGGGGAACGCGGTGCGCCGATCGGCGTACCAGCACGCGGCGGCGCACGCGAGGAACGCGACCCCCAACAGGATGGCGATCATGGTGAGGGGACTCTATCGGGCGGCCGCGGTCAGCAGGGCGCGGCGGCCGTGAGCCGCGTGGCCCTCCGGGACCGGGCGACCAGGTCCACGAGGTGCTCGTTCAGCAGGCCCGGATGCTCCAGCATGATCAGGTGGCCCGCCATATCGACCGAGACGTGCTCGGAGCCGGGCAGCAACCGCACGATCGCGTCGCTGTGCTCCGGCGGCGTCAGCCGGTCGTCCGATCCGTTCAGCACCAGCGTCTCCAGGCCGTGGTAGACGGCGAGAGCCTCCGCCTTGTCGTGCTCGTTGAGCCTCGGGATGAACGCGGACACGACGTCGAGCCGGGTGTTGTAGAGCATCGAGGAGCTGAAGTCGACCAGGCTCATCGGGACCGGGGAGGCGAACGAGCCCCAGTTGGTGAGGAAGTTCAGCACGTCACGACCCGCCCGGACCACGGAATCCACCTGGCTCTGCGACCCGGCCAGCCGCTTGGTCAGGGCGGGGCCGATCTTCCAGACCGCTCGGCCGGGCAGCATCCCGACGCCGAAGGTCAGGCTGGACAGACCGCCGGTGCTCGTGGCGACGAACGCCGCGCCGATCACGCGGTCCCGGACCAGGTCCGGGCGGTGCAGGCCGAGGGACATCATCGCCATGCCGCCCATCGAGTGGCCGACCAGCACGATCGGCCCCTCCGGCACCGCCTCCTCGATCACGGTGGCGAGATCGGCCCCGACCTGGTCGATGGTGTAGCTGTGCGGCTCGCCGACCTCGGAGCGCCCGTGCCCGCGCAGGTCCCACAGCACCTGCGGATAGCCCGCCTCGCGCAGCATGCGCCGTTGGAACACCCAGCACCGCGCGGAGAGACAGTAGCCGTGCGTGAAGACGATGGTCGGCAGGGTCTCCCCCGGGGTCGGCGGAGGACACGCCGCGCCGCGGGGCCGGTCGATCTCGACGTGCAGAACGGCCCCGTCGGTCGCGCGGACCTGCAAGGTCTGGTCGGGTGTGACCTCGTATGCCCCGAACCTCGCCCCGCGCTGCTCGTCCAGGGCGAGCGCCAGCCGTCGATCCCGGCTGAGGCGCTCCGCGGCCAGTCCGGCCGCGGTCGTCAGGCCCGCGGCCGCCAGCCCGCGGCCGAATCCGGTGAAGCCTCGAACGGCCCCCATGCCCGGCGCCATCACCATCGGACATCCCTCCTCGGCAACCTGGCCGAGTGGCGCCGTCGCCACCCGCCGGAGGATCGCTCATCCCTGGATGTCCAGTGAAGCACCGAGAGGGCCCTCCCGCGGCCGAAGCGCAAGCCCCGGATCCTCACATCGCGGCCCGCTCCCGGACGCGCGGTGGGCCGCCCCCTGCGAAGGGGGCGGCCCACCGTCTGACGTGCACGGGGACGTTCGTCCTATCGGCACGGATCGCCGGGTATGTGACCCGTCGCGCACCGGAAAACGTAACGTCCGTTAACGCGTAGCGTCAGAGACCATTGAACGTACGTGCCATGGCCGACTTCTTGTTGGCGGCCTGGTTCTTGTGGATGACGCCCTTGCTGACCGCCTTGTCCAGCTTCTTGGACGCCAGGCGCAGCGCATCGCTCGCGGCCGACTTGTCACCGCTCGCAGCGGCCTCGCGGAACTTGCGGATCCACGTGCGGAGTTCGGACTTGTACGCCTTGTTGCGCTCGGTGCGCTTGGCGTTGGTCTTGATCCGCTTGATCTGGGACTTGATGTTGGCCACGGTTCATTCCTTCGGGTCGATCGGCTGCCGGGACGGCAGGTCCGCCCTCACCTCCCGCGGCGGGCCGACGCGCCGGCGGCGCGAACCGGCCGTGGCTCACCCGATGGGACGGATGGCCGCGGGCCAAGGACGGACTAGGACGTGCGTGTCAAGCGCACGACCTGGGCGCGCACGCAATCCACCACCCTACCGGGGCGAGCAGGGTCGACCCAAACCGGCGCGACCGGACGCGCGCAGGAGCCTCGGCGCTCAGCGGCGCCGGGAGCTGCTCGCCCTCGCCGCGACGATCTCCAGGATGGCCCGCTCCACCGCGTAGTGCGGATCCCGCCCGGCGCCCTTCACCCCGTGGTCGGCCGCGGCCACCGCCTGGATCGCCGCGCCGAGGCCGTCCAGGTCCCAGCCACCCAGGGCCCGGCGCGCGCGATCGATCTGCCACGGCGCCATCTCCAGCGCCTTGGCCAGTTGCGCGGAAGAACCGCGCGGAGCACCCGCCACCTTGACGAGCTGGCGGAGCTGCGAGGCCAGCACGGCCACCATCGGCACCGGGTCGACCCCGACGGCGAACGCGTGCCGCGCGAGCGAGAGCGCCAGCCCCGCGTTGCCGGCGAGGGCGGCGTCGGCGACCCGGAATCCCGTGGCCTCGATCCGGCCGCCGTGGTAGGTCTCCACCGTGCGCTCGTCGACCGTGCCCTGCGTGTCGGAGACGAGCTGCGCGCAGGCCGCCGCGAGTTCCGCGAGGTCCTTGCCCACCGCCTCGACCAGCGCGCGCACGCCCTCGGGGTCGATGGAACGCCCGGCCCTGCGGAACTCGCCCACCACGAAATCGCTCTTGTCGCGGTCCGACTTCACCGCCGCCGCCTGAAGGACCCGCGCCCCCGCCGACTTGAGCCCGTCCAACACCTTCTTGCCGCGCACTCCGCCGCCGTGCACGCCGATGAGCGTCACGTGCTCGGCGGGCGCGGCCAGATAGGCCAGCAGGTCCTTCGCCAGCTCGTCCCCCACCTCCTCCAGCCCGGAGACCACCACCGCCGTGTTGCCCCCGAACAACGAGGGGCTGGTGTGCCGCGCCAGGGCGCCCGGCTCGTATCCCGGAGCCTCCACCCTGACGACGTCGAGGTCGGGCTGGGTGGCGCGCAGGGCGTCCAACGTGGCGGTCACGGCGCGCTGCGCCAGGAGCTGTTCGGGACCGCTCACGAGGACGTACGGAGGCACGCCGGCGCTCGACGGCGAGCGGGCTTCGAGCGCGGGTTCCTCGGGGGCGTTCGCCGACCGGCCGCTGCGCCCCCGGGCTGGAGGCGTCATGGTCGCGCCGCGCACGCCGGGCGACGGCCGCGCGTCCCGGGGCGACCCCTTGGCTGGTGGCCGCCGCGAGAGTTGCTCCTCCGTCGCATCCGCACGGGACCACCCTGTCACGTCGGACGGACACCCCTCCGGCGATCGACCTTGGGGCCGCGGCCCGCGGCCCGGAACGCCGCCGGCCGGCCACCGCGCCTCTCAAGGGGCGGTGACCGGCCGGAAGCGTTGCTGCAGGCGCGTCGACGCGGGTCAGACGCGCGTGGACCGACGACCCGTCACGAGCCCCACGATCCACAGCAGGATGCAGGCGCCGAGGATGGCGGTCAGCATGCTGAAGATCAGGCCGCCGCCCGCGACGTCAACGCCGAACAGGCTGAGCAGGAAGCCGCCCAACAGGCCGCCGACGATGCCGACGATGATGTTCAGGCCGATGCCCATCTGGGCGTCACGCTTCATGATCTTGCTGGCGATCCACCCGGCGATACCGCCGAGGATGATCCAGCCGATGATTCCCCAACTAAGTCTTCTGTACCCCTTTCGTACGAGACGCCCCATTAGGCGTCTTTGCTTCCATCCTTGCCGAACAAGGCACAACGCGACATTCGGCGCGCCGACGGCGGGTGATGCTTCGCTCCGGTCACATGACGCGTGAACAGGGCGAACGAGCCGTGAGATCAGCCCGATACGTCCAATCCAAGGACGGCCGCCCGGCGGGCCACGACCTCGGCGGTGGCTTCGAGATGCTCGGCCAATTCCTCGATGGTCAAACCGAATTCGACGCCCTCCCGCAACTCCTCATCGTCGTTTTCGGACCACGGGCGACCGTCGGTCACAGCCGTCCGGGTCGAGTCGGCGACGGGCGCCCCGGTGCTCATCGACGAGGCGGCTCGCATCGGCGGTGACTCCGGCGCGTCGGCGGCGGCGTCGCGCGAGGGCGCGACCACCGGGAGGGGCGGCTCCGCGCCGGAGTCCAGGCGGCGCAGGGCGTCCAGGACCAACTGACGATCCGTGGTGGGCCAGAACCCGGGGATCGAGCGCTGCAGGAATCCGGCGTACCGGGCCGTCACCATCCGCGGATCGAGGAACGCCACCACGCCCCGATCGTCGCCGCGCCGGATCAGCCGTCCGGCGCCCTGGGCGAGGCGAAGCGCCGCATGGGTCGCCGAGACGGCCATGAATCCGTTGCCGCCTTGCCGCGCCACGGCCTCGGCCCGCGCCGACATCAGCGGGTCGTCGGGACGCGGAAACGGGATCCGGTCGATCACCACGAGCTGGCACGCCGAGCCCGGAACGTCCACCCCCTGCCACAGGGACAACGTCCCGAACAGGCATGTGACCGCCTCACGGGCGAACTCGCGTACAAGCGTGGGCGTCTGATCCTCCCCCTGGCAGAGGATGTCGAACTCCTCCCCCACCCGCGTTCGCATCTCGTCGGCGGCCGCGCGGGCGGCGCGCATGGAGGAGAACAGCCCCAGCGTGCGCCCTCCCGCGGCCCGGATGAGAGCCTCCAACTCGTCCATGACCTGCGGTGCTGCACCGTCCCGACCCGGCGGGGGGAGATGCGCCGCGACGTAGGCGATGCCCTGGCGCGGGTAATCGAAGGGGCTGCCGACATCCAGACCGCGGTAGGCCGGCGCCCCCTCGCCACGGAGCCCCACCATGCCGGCCACCGGATCGAAGGAGCCGCCGAGTGCCAGCGTGGCCGAGGTGAGCACGACCGTACGACGCCCGAACAGCCCGTCCCGCAGAGGTCCGGCCACGCTGAGCGGCGCCACCCGCAGCAAGGCGCCCCGCCGCGGGTCGTGGCTGATCCACACCACGTCGAACTCGCGCCCGTCGAGAATGCGTTCGCAGCCGTCGTACACCTCCTCCACCGCCGCCTTGGCCGCGGCGCGGGAGCCGTCGCCCGGCTCGCTCCTCTCGCCCGACGCCGGTCCCAGGTCGCGTAGCGCGCTCCGGGACGCCTCCAGGACTCCGCCCAGGGCGACGATCAGCGCCTCGGTCGGCCGCGTGACCCGCCCCTCGGGCAGCTCCTCCAACACCCCCGCCAGCGTGTCCCCGGCGTCGGCGAGCCGGTCGGTGTCGGCCAGGCGCGCCGCCTTCTTCGCCGCGGCCTCGATCCCGCCCGGCGCCAGCTCCGACGTCACCGTGGCGGTGACCCGGTCCATCAGCTCGTGGGCCTCGTCCACGATAAGCACGTCGTGCTCGGGCAACAGAGAGGCCGATTCGAAGGCGTCGATCGCCAGGAGCGCGTGGTTGGTCACGACGATGTCGGCGTCCCCGGCGCCCGCGCGGGCGACCTCCACGAAGCACTCCTCGCGCATCGGGCACGCCTGTCCGAGGCACTCGCGCGCGGACACCGACACCTGGCGCCAGGCCCGCTCCGACACGCCAGGCACCAGCGCGTCGCGGTCGCCGGAATCCGTCTCCTCCGCCCAGGCACGCAGGCGCACCACCTCGGCGCCGAGGCGCGAGGCCCCCTCGTCGACGGCGCCCATCTGAAGCAGCGTCCCCTCGTCGTCGTCGGGGAAACCGCCGGTCAGACGGTATTTGCACAGGTAGTTGCGCCGGCCCTTGATCAGCGCGGCGACGGGCCGACGCCCGAGCGCCGGCCGGATCGCCTCCGCGAGGCCGGGCACGTCGCGGTCGACGATCTGGGCCTGCAGCGCGAGGGTGGCGGTGGCGATCACCACCGGCTCGCCGGCCTCGAACGCGTGCGCCACTGCGGGGACGAGGTACGCCAGCGACTTGCCGGTCCCCGTCCCCGCCTGGACCAGCAGGTGCTCTCCCGACGCGATGGCGTCCTGGACCGCCTGCGCCATCTCGACCTGCCCGGGTCGCTCGGCGCCGCCGATCGCGCGCACGGCGCGGGCGAGCAGGTCGTGCCGATCGAGCCGAGGCGTCGGACCGGGGGCGGAGGAGGGGGGCACCGTCCCAGCGTAGGCGCCCACCGGCGAGCGCCAGGGGGTCGCGGTCGATGGTGCCGGAGGCTCTGCGGGGTGACAGGGTGGCGTCCCTTTCCCTCTGTCCGGGCGGGCAGGCCCTCGCGGCGGGGCGCCTAGCTCTGCGAGGGGCCGTCTCGGCCGCCTGCGGCTATGCTCGCCACGGCACGGGACGTCAAAGCGCGGCGAGATTCTGTGCTGCCGGCGAACGGGTTCACATGATCCCCACCTTCTCCAGGCCTACGCCACCATCCCGCCCGCCGCTCCTCGCCCTCCTCACGGTCGGTGTTCTCTCGACCGTCGGATGCGCAGGCATCGGCGACCAGGACGACGCCGTCGGCACCACGGCGCTCCGATTCGCTCAGGCGGTCGGCGGAAGCCAATATGACGAGGCGTGCGTGCTGTTGGCGTTGCAGACCCGGCGGTCCGTGGAGCGAAGGACCAAGCAGCCCTGCCCGCAAGCGCTCGCCGGCGCGGAACTCCCCTCGAGCGTGAACGTGACCCGCGTCAGCGTCGCCGGGCGGAGCGCCCAGGCCGTGCTGGACGGGGACGTCGTCTTCCTGGACCGGTACGACGACGGCTGGCGCGTGATCGCCGCCGGCTGCGTTCGCGACTCGGGAGACGACGCGGTGCCGTACGTCTGCGAACTGGCCAAGGGGTAACCGTGCGCACCGTCTTCTGGGGCTACGTCGCCTTCATCGTGGGAGGGCTTGTCCTGTGTCTGCTCGCCGGGATCCTGGCGCGATGAGCAGCTCCAACGACACGCCCACGGCCATGGGCAGCCACCGCCGGCTGGGATTCTGGCGGGCTAACTCGCTGTCGCTCGTCTTCGGCGGGCTCCTCCTGCTCGCGCTGGCGGGGCAGGCGGTGGCCGGGTGGGCCGACTACAACGAACAAGCCCGTACGGCAGCCGCGCCGGAGGTCACGCTCTTGGCGTACGTGCAATCGACGCACTACGCGGTGGACGTCACGGAGAACTGGCAGTCCGAGTTCCTCCAGTTCACGCTCTACATCCTGCTGACGATATGGCTGGTCCAGCGGGGGTCCGCCGAGTCGAAGCGGGCGTCCGACCGTGGCCGCGAGAGCGACGAGAAGCAGCGTGTGGGGGCGTTCGCCCGGCCCGACTCCCCGTCATGGGTGCGCGCCGGTGGCTGGCGGACCGCGCTGTACTCGCACTCGCTCACGCTGGCCATGACCGCGGTGTTCACGGCCTCCTGGACCATTCAAGGCATCACGGGCTGGGTCGCCGAGAACGAACGAAGGATGCGAGATCTTCTGGACCCGGACGGTTTCACCGACTACGTCGCGGGAGCCGACTTCTGGGACCGCACTCTGCAGAACTGGCAGTCCGAACTCCTGGCGATCGGCGCGATGGCGGTCTTCTCCATCTACCTGCGCGAGCGTGGCTCTCCGGAGTCGAAACCCGTAGGCGCACCTCACGATGAGACAGGACGCACCGGCTGACGGCGCGTCGAACGCTCCCCGCTGGGCCCCTGCCCGTCACGCACCCGGTCGGTGCCGGCACCACGTGATCGTGATCAGCTCGGACAGTCCTCCCGCTACTCGCCGCCTCCGGACGACTACATCGCCGTCTCCCGGACGACCGAGTCTTCGGGCGGGGCGATGCGGCGGTTACAGTCGCCGTACCGACGGCGAGGAGAGGGGTCCGCGTGAGGGTCGATGCCCACGCCACTCGACCCCTCAGAGCGCGCGCGCCGCTCCAGGTCGCGGGAGTCGTCCTCGCTGCGGGAGCCCTGGTCGCCGCGGTGGATCCGGGGGTTCCGGGTCGCTACCCGCTCTGTCCGTTCCTCGCGGTCACGGGCCACTTCTGCCCGCTATGCGGCGGCCTGCGAGCGGTCCACGAACTCACCCGCCTCGACGTGGCCGCCGCGCTCTCATACAACGCCCTGGTCCCGCCGACGCTCGCCGTCGCGGTCGGGTTCTGGGCCTTCTGGCTGGTCCGTGCCCGCCGGGGGCGCAGCGCGAACGTCCCCGCCGCCCGCTGGATCTATCGCGCGACCCTGGTGTTAGGCGTCATCTTCGGCGTCGCGCGAAACCTGCCGGGCATGGAAGCTCTCCAGCCCGGTTGATGGACCCGAGCGTCGGCTCCGAGCGACTCACACCCCTTGCGCCCCACCGTTCCAAGCGCTCATGCGGGGGCCGGCCGCTCCGCCGCAACGCTGGGCTCTCCCTGGGCTCCTGTCCCAGCAGGTAGCCTCTCGCCGCGTCGGCCGAGCACTCGCTGTTGACGGGCCATCGCGCCCGGGTGAACCCTCCCCACCCCAACCGGCCTCTCCTCGGCGCGGGTGGCCTCCCGTCCAGACAAGAGGCCACCGGGCTCGGTGAGGGTTCGGCCGCCATCAAGAGGGTCCAGAACCCCCGCGGACGAGTCCTCCGGGAAGGGGCCAGACGGTGATGGGAGGGTCGGGCAGCCGCCAGGAGTGTTCTGTCGTGGACTACGTGCGCTGCCCCGCTCGCGCCGCTCGGCAGGCTCACCGCGCGAACCAGCTCCGCGGGCCGCTATCGCACCCTCACGCTGAGCAAGGCCTCCCCGCGACAGGACACCATGCTCACTCCGTCCGGAACCCCACCAACTCTGGCTCGAGGCGCCGCCCGACCCGGACCGACAGCCGGGTGCCCTCGGCCGTGTGCTCCTCGGAGAGCACGTCGGCCTCGGTGTGCAGGCGGTGGACCAGGTCGCCGCGGTCGTACGGGATCAGCACACTCATCTCGATGTCGGGCCGCGGGATCTCCGCAGCGATGCGTTCGACCAGCCCGTCGAGCCCCGCTCCGGTGCGGGCCGAGACCACCAGCGCGTCCCGCTCCCAACGCAGCAGCGACTGCAAGGTCTCCGGGTCGGCCGCGTCGGCCTTGTTGATGACGACGATCTCGCGCGGGCCGACCCGGGGCGCGTCGACACCGCGGCCGTTGCCGTCCGCGGCGCGATCGCGGGGGTCCGCGGACCACGCGTCGCGCTCCGGGTCCGGCTCGGAGTCCGGGGCACCGAGCGACGCGGCGGCGGCGCCCTCGGCCATGACTTCGCCGAGGACCGTGCGTACGGCGGCGATCTGGGCCTGCGGATCCGGATGCGAGCCGTCGACCACGTGCAGTAGGACGTCCGCGTCGGCGACCTCCTCCAGGGTCGAGCGGAACGCCTCGACGAGCTGGTGGGGCAGAGAGCGGACGAAGCCGACAGTGTCGGAGATCGTGTATGGCCTCCCGTCGGGCGTCTGGGCCCGGCGCACCGTCGGATCCAGGGTCGCGAACAGCGCGTTCTCCACGAGGACGCCGGCGCCCGTCAGCCGGTTCAACAGCGAGGACTTGCCGGCGTTGGTGTATCCGGCCAGGACGACGGCGGGCACCTCGTTCGCCTGGCGAGCCCCGCGCTTGGTGTCGCGGGTCCGCTTCATCTCCCGGATCTGGCGGCGCAGCTTGGCCATCCTCGAGTTGATCCGGCGCCGGTCCAGCTCGATCTTGGTCTCACCGGGGCCGCGCGAGCCGATTCCCTCGCCGCCCGCGACACGACCACCCGCCTGGCGGGACATCGACTCGCCCCAGCCGCGCAGGCGGGGCAGGAGGTACTGCAGCTGCGCGAGCTCGACCTGCGCCTTGCCCTCCCGGCTCTTGGCGTGCTGGGCGAAGATGTCGAGGATCAGCGCGGTGCGATCGATCACCTTGACCTTGACGATGTCCTCCAGGGCGCGGCGCTGGCTGGGCGACAGCTCGTCGTCGCAGACCACGGTGTCGGCGCCCTCCGCCAGGACGAGATCGCGCAGCTCGGCCGCCTTGCCGGAGCCGACGTAGGTCGCCGCGTCGGGGCGGGCACGCCGTTGCAGCACGCCCGCCAGCACCTGCGAGCCGGCGGTCTCGGCAAGCGCGGCCAACTCGCGGAGCGAGTTCTCCGCCTCCTGCGCCGTGCCCTCGCCCCAGATCCCCGCGAGCACGACGCGCTCCAGCCGCAGCTCCCGGTATTCGACCTCGCTGACGTCCTCCAGCTCGGTCGACAGCCCGGCGACCCGCCGCATGGCGGCCCGCTCCTCGCGATCGAGCTGGTCACCGTCGTACGAGAAGTCGGGGTCCGACAGGTGCCAGTCGTCCTCGTCGGCGAGGGCGCTCGCCCGGGACCCGAAGAGGTCGACGAGCCCGCTCGGCCGGGAGTCGTGGGGCTGCTCGAGGCCGGAGTCCTCGCCGAGGTCGGCGTCGCCGAGCACGGCGTCGCCAAGTTCGGTGTCGTGTGCGAAGGGTCGTGTGGGTCGATTCATGGTCCGCCCAGCCTGACACCCGCTCGTCCCGGTGGCCAACCCATTTCCCGATGTCCCGGGGAGCGCGCACTCTTCGCGAACGACCCGTCCGACCAGGAGGCAGGCTCTTCACGTCGGCGATCCGATCGCGGACGGCTGATCACGGCCGGGCTTCGCGCCTGACATGGAGTTACCGCCTGGTTGCCTACCATGGACGTATGGCGGGCGGCGACACTCCGGGGGGCACCGGGGAGCACTACTTCACAGCGCAGCCGGCCGCCCCCCAGGACCGGACCACGCTGCGGGTCACACTCGCCGGCCGCGCTGTCGACGTCGTCACCGCCGCCGGGGTCTTCAGCCGGGACCGCATCGACCTGGGGACGTCGGTACTGCTCAAAGAGGTCCCGGATCCGCCCGCGCACGGCGAGCTGCTCGACCTCGGCTGCGGGTGGGGGCCGCTGGCCCTCACGATGGGGCTGCTCGCCCCCGAGGCGACGGTGTGGGCCGTCGACGTCAACGAGCGGGCACTGGACCTCGTAGCGGTCAACGCGGCGGCGCTGGGGGTGGACCACGTACGCGCCTGCCGTCCCGACGCCGTCCCTCCGCAGGCCCGATTCGACGCGATCTGGTCGAACCCCCCGATCCGCGTCGGCAAAGCCGCCCTTCACAGGCTGCTCCTCGACTGGCTGCCGCGGCTCGCCCCCGGCGGGGAGGCCTACCTCGTCGTCCAGCGCAACCTCGGCTCGGACTCCCTGCAGACCTGGCTCGCGGGGACGCTGGATCCGGCGTTGGCGGTGGACCGGTATGCCTCCGCCAAGGGCTTTCGGATCTTGCGCATCCGACGTGACGACGGCACCACGCTGCCCTCCCCCGCCTGAGCCCGGCCCGGGTCCGCTTGGCCTCGTCCTCCCTCTCGCTGCACCCGACGACCTCGACCCTGGCCTCATCGGGTCGGCTCCGGCCGTTACCTCACCTCGCTCAGCTGTGGTCTTGACCTCGCTGAGGTTCCATGGTTCATTAGTAGTGTAACTAACCGATGAACCAATGAGCCGCGACGTCCTCGCGTCGCCTACAGAGGAGGAGCGGGTGTTCGACGGACGCGACCCGATCTATCTGCAGATCGCCGAGTCGATCCGCAGCGACGTCCTCGCCGGCGCCCTCGCCGAGGGGGATCAGGTGATGTCGACGACGCAGTACGCGACGACATACCGCATCAATCCCGCCACGGCCGCCAAGGCCTTCGCACTCCTCGTCGACGAGGGCGTGCTCTACAAGCAGCGCGGGGTGGGGATGTTCGTCGCCGACGGGGCCGGGGAAGCGCTCCGCGGCGAAAGACGCGCCCGCTTCTTCGCCGACAGGTTCGACCCGCTCGTTCGGGAAGCTGCCGTCCTCGGCCTCACCCCGCACGACCTCATCACCCGCCTGAACACCGTCACCAACCCGACCACCGTCGCAGACAGCGACGCTCTCGCGAAGGAGGAGACGCCATGACCGGCTACGGCATCACCGTCCGCGACCTGGCGATGCGTTACGGACGCCGCAACCCGGTGACCGCGCTCGACCGACTGGACCTCGACGTGTCCCCGGGATCCATCCATGGCCTGCTGGGCCGCAACGGCTCGGGGAAGACCACGCTTCTGTCGGTCCTGGCCGCGTTCCGCGCGCCCACCGCCGGCTCGGTGCGGGTCGACGGCGAGGAGGTCTTCGAGAACGAACGCGTCATGGCCGGCATCTGCCTGGTCCGCGAAGGCGGCGACGTCCTCGGCGGCGAGCCCGTCCGCGACAGCCTCGACTTCTTCGAGGACCTGCGCGAGACCTTCGACCGCCCGTACGCCGACCGGCTGCTCGACGACTTCGAGATCGACCCGCGGCGCAAGCCCTCCGCCCTGTCGCGCGGGCAGCGCTCAGCTCTCGGGGCGGTGATCGGGCTGGCGAGCCGGGCCCCGCTCACCATGTTCGACGAGGTACACCTCGGTATGGATGTGCCGTCGCGCTACCGCTTCTACGACGAACTGCTCGCGGACTACGCCGAGCACCCGCGGACGATCATCCTGTCGAGCCATCTCATCGGTGAGGTCGAGAACGCGCTCTCCTCGGTCACGATCCTGGAGCACGGCTCGGCGCTCCTCACCGACGACATCGAGGCCGTACGTCAGCGTGGGGCCGTCCTCACCGGCCCGCTTGCAGCCGTCGACGCGCTGGCGGCGGGGCTGCCGATCTTGGAGCGCCGCGAGCTCGGGCCGACCGCGCGACTGGTCGCCTTCGGGGAGCTGCCGGGCGATCTCGCCGACCGGGCGCGGGACGCCGGCGCGAGCCTGGAGCGTCTGGATCTGCAGGACCTCCTCGTGCACCTGACCGATCAGGGGAAGGGCTCGCCCGAGCCCACCCCCGTACCCACCACCAGGAGCCACTCATGACGTCCGTCGAGCACACCCGGACCCGACCTGACGCCCGCGCCCCGTGGCAGCGGGTCGCACGCTCCCTCCTGCGCGACCACGCACACCTCGCGGCGTGGTTCTGGGGCATCCTGGCGGTCGTCTTCGTGGTCGGACATCTCGTCGCGAGCGCCCTCACCGGCGAGCACGTCTCGTTGACCCAGTTCGGCGTGCCCTCGTCGGTGTGGTTCAGCTTCGCCGTCGCCATCACCCTGTTCGTCACGCAGCTGCCCCTCCACCTGGCGGCGGGGCGGACCAGGAAGGCATACATCGCAGGTTCCCTCGCGGCGGTGCCGCTGGTCGCGGCGTTGCACGGACTCGTCTACGCGGCGTTCGTGCTCGTGGAATGGGCCGTGTTCCGCGCCGGCGGCTGGGACCACCATGCGGAGGGTCTGAGGCAGGTGGCCGGGGCGGGGTTGGGCCTGTTCCTCTACCTCGTCGCCGTGGTCGTGAGCGGCCTGCTGGTGGCGGCGACCTACTACCGGTTCGGCGGCTGGCTGGGCACCGTCGCGCTGCCGGTCACGATTTCGCCGCTGCTGCTGGCCCCCGCGGCGCTCGGACCCGATGTGACCCCGGCGCTGTCGATCCGCGTGGGCACCGACCCGCTATCCATCACGGGACAGTCCTTCGTACCGTCGCTGGGGGGAGCCATCACGGACGGTCCCCTGCTCCCCCTGATCGCCGTCGCCCTCGCGATCACGCTCTTCTACCTCGCCGTGCGCCGCGTCCCGATCTGGCCCGCGCGCATCTGACCCGGCACCCCATCGCCCCGTACGTTGGGGAGAGCACGCCGGACGCGCGAAGGAGGGCGTGACGTGACGTCGTCAGGGCAGGCATGGATCTACGACGCGGTTCGCACGCCGCGGGGCAAGGGCAGGCCCGGAGGAGCCCTGTACGAGGTGAAGCCCGTCGACCTCGTCGCAGGGCTCCTTCGGGCGTTGGCCGACCGCCATCCCGGGCTCGACCCCGCACGGGTGGACGACGTGGTGCTCGGCATCGTCAGCGCGACAGGAGAGCAGGGCGGCGTCCTCCCCCGGGCCGCGGTCCTCGCCGCGGGATGGCCCCTCGCCGTCCCGGGGGTGCAGCTCGACCGGTTTTGCGGCAGCGGCTTGGAGTCCGTCAATTCCGCGGCCGCCCGCATCCGCGCCGGGTTCGCCGACCTGATCGTCGCCGGCGGCGTGGAGTCGATGTCGCGGGTTCCGATGGGCAGCGCGGGCGGGGCGATCATGTACGACCCGGCCACGGCCTGGGCGGCGAACTTCGTGCCCCAGGGGGTTGCCGCCGACCTTCTGGCGACCCTCAACGGCCTCATGCGTGAAGACCTCGACGCCTATGCGGCGCGCAGCCACGCACGGGCGGCGCAGGCGTGGGTGGCCGGTCGCTTCGCGCGCTCGATCGTCCCGGTCCGCGACCGCAACGGCCTGGTCGTGCTCGACCGCGACGAGCTCGTCCGGCCCGGCACGACCGCCGAGGCGCTGGGCGCGCTCCCACCCTCCTTCGCGGACGCGGGCGTCGCGGGATTCGACGCGGTCGCGCTGGAGACCTACCACGCGCTGGACGAGATCTCTCACGTCCACCACGCGGGCAACTCCAGTGGGCTCGCCGACGGTGCCGCCCTCGTGCTGCTCGGTAGCGAGCGCGCCGGCGCCGCGGCCGGCCTCACCCCCAGGGGCCGCATCGTGTCGGTGGGGCTCGTCGGCACCGAGCCCACGATCATGCTGACCGGACCGGCCCCCGCGAGCCGGCAGGCGCTCGATCGCGCGGGTCTGGACCCCGCCGACATCGACCTGTTCGAGGTCAACGAGGCCTTCGCCGCCGTACCCCTGTCTTTCATGCGTGAGATGGACTTCTCCCCCGAGGTGACCAACGTCAACGGCGGGGCGATCGCGCTCGGCCACCCGCTGGGTGCCACCGGCGCGATGCTGCTCGGCACGGCGTTGGACGAGCTGGAGCGCCGCAACGAGCGCAGGGCCCTGATCACGCTGTGCATCGGCGGGGGTATGGGGATCGCGACCGTGATCGAGCGGGCATGAGGCCGTCCCGAGAAGGAGCGTTCGGGCCTGCCGGGGGGTGAGGATGGGCTCATGATTCGGTACGCGTACGAGGGTGACGTCGTCGTGTTGAGGATGGACGATCCGTCGTCGGGCGCGAACACGATGAACGACGCGTACGTCGCCTCCATGCGCGCCACGCTCGACCGCCTCGAGGCCGAGCGCGAGCGGATCGCCGGGGTCGTGCTCACCTCGGCGAAGAAGACCTGGTTCGCGGGGGCCAACCTGAGGGATCTGCAGTCGATCACGCCCGAGGAGGCGGGCCCGTTCTTCGAGCGCGTCGAGGGGATCAAGGGCGACCTGCGGCGCTTGGAGCAGCTCGGCCGGCCGGTGGTGGCGGCCCTGAACGGCACCGCGCTCGGGGGCGGCTTCGAGATCGCGCTCGCCTGCCACCGCCGGATCGCGGTGGACGACTCCTCTGTCCGGTTCGGCCTGCCCGAGGTCACCATCGGCCTGCTGCCGGGCGGCGGGGGAATCACCCGGCTGGTCCGCATGCTCGGGGTCGTCGAGGCGTTGACGGGTTGGCTCCTGGAGGGGGCGACCCGCTCCCCCGCCGCGGCGCACGCGGGTGGGCTGATCGACGAGCTGGTCGCCTCGCCGGAGGAGCTGTTGCCCGCCGCGATCGCGTGGATCCGCGCCCAGGGCGACGGCGTCGAGGCGGCCACGAAACCGTGGGACGACCGCGGCTACCGCATCCCGGGTGGATCTCCCAGCTCGCCGGAGCTCGCGGCGATCCTCCCAGCGCTCCCGGCGCGCCTTCGCGCCCGGCTCAAGGGGGCCGACCTGCCGGCTCCCCGGGCCATCCTGTGCGCCGCGGTCGAGGGCGCGGGGGTCGACGTCGAGACCGCCGGGCGGATCGAGACGCGCTACCTCACCGAGCTCGTGACCGGCCGGGTCTCCAAGGCGATGATCCAGGCGTTCTTCTTCGACCTGCAGGCCATCGGCTCGGGCGCGAACCGTCCCGCGGGCGTCGCGCGGCATACGGTCAGCCGCCTCGGCGTCCTCGGGGCCGGGATGATGGGGGCCGGCATCGCGTACGCCTGCGCCGCGCGCGGCATCGATGTGGTGCTGAAGGATGTCACCCGCGAGCGCGCCGAGGCGGGACGATCGCAGGCGCGCACGGTGCTGCAACGCCGGGTGGCCGCCCGGAGGCTCGACGAGGCCGCCGCCGAGCGGGTGGTCCAGCGGATCACGGCCACGCAGGAGGCCGACGACCTCGCGGACGTCGACGTGGTGATCGAGGCGGTCTACGAGGACCTCGACCTCAAGAGCCGGGTCTTCGCCGAGGTCGAGGCTGTGACCGCGCCCACGACGCTGCTGTGCTCGAACACGTCCACGCTGCCGATCACGACCCTGCAAGCGGGCGTCGCCCGCCCCGGCGACGTCGTCGGCCTGCACTTCTTCAGCCCCGTGGACAAGATGCGCCTGGTCGAGATCATCCGCGGGGAGCACACCTCGGAGGAGGCGGTCGCGCGCGCGGTGGACCTCGTCCAGCAGATCGGGAAGGTGCCGATCGTGGTCGGGGACGGGCGCGGGTTCTACACGAGCCGGGTATTCGGCACGCTGGTCATGGAGGCCGCGGCGCTGGTCGGCGAGGGCGTCGACCCCATGACGGTCGAGCGGGCGGCGACGATGGCGGGCTTCCCGGCGCCGCCGCTCGCCACGCTCGACGAGGTGTCGCTGACGTTGATCCAACACATCCGGGCCGAGGCCGCGAAGGCGGCCGCCGCGGGACCATCGGGCTCCCCGGTGCTCCTGGCCGGGCCCGGCTCGGACGTGATCGACTCGATGGTCGACCGGCACGGCCGCGCAGGGCGCGCCGCCGGCGGCGGGTTCTACGAATACCCGTCCGGGGAGCCCAAGCGGCTCTGGCCGGGGGTGCGCGAGCATTACACGACCGGGACGCAGCTGCCGCTGCGGGACATCCAGGACCGGTATGTCTTCGCCATGGCGCTGGAGACCGCGCGCTGCTTCGCTGAAGGCGTGCTGCGCGACACGCCCTCGGCGAACATCGGCGGGCTGCTCGGCATCGGGTTCCCTCCCGCCACCGGTGGCCCAGCGACATACATGACCAACTACGCGGGCGGGCTGGCCGGGTTCGTCGCGCGTGCAGACGCGCTCGCCGACGCCTACGGCGAGCGCTTCCGGCCCTGCCCATGGCTGCGAGACCGCGCGGCGGCCGGCGGCGGGCTACGCAGCCCAGGCTCCGGGGAACTCATCGATGGGAGGGCAACTCCATGACCTACGCGATCGACGACGCCGAGGCACCCCTGCAACCCCTGTATGGCATGCGCGTCGTCACCGTGGCCCTGAACATCCCAGGCCCGGTCGCCGTGGCGCGTCTGGTCGAGATGGGGGCGCAGGCGACGACCGTCCTGCCGCCGTCCGGGGACCCGATGCGCACGTATCGCGCCGAGTGGTTCGAGGAGTTGCACCGCGGTCAGGAGGTGGTGACCCTCGACCTCAAGGACCGCGGCGGGCGCGACCGGATGGAGGCGCTGCTGCGCGCGGCGGACGTGCTGGTCACCTCGTCGCGACCCGCAGCCCTGCGCCGCCTCGGCCTTGACCACGAGGCGCTGCGGCTCCGCCATCCGGCGCTGTGCCAGGTGGACATCGTCGGCTACCCGGGCCCGGCGGCGGAGCACGCCGGCCACGACCTCACATACCAAGCCGTGCACGGGCTCGTACGCGGTGAGGCGACCCCTCCGACCCTCTCCGTGGACCTGATGGGAGCCGAGCGCGCCACTGCGGAGGTGCTGGCCGCGCTCCTGGAGCGCGCCCGCACGGGCGTCGGCGTCCGCCGGGAGGTCGTACTGTCGGACATGGCGGCGGTGCTGGCGCTGCCGGTCCGCTACGAACTGACGACCCCGGGCGGGCTGCTCGGCGGCGGCCTGCCCTTCTATGCGGTCTACCGCGCGTGCCAGGGCCGCGTCGCGCTGGCGGCGTTGGAGCCGCACTTCGTGCGCGCGTTGATCGGGGCGCTGGCAGCCGACGGGTTCACTCCCGGCGGCGAGCCGCTGGACGCCGAGGACCTGACCCACCAGCTGCTCGGCGACGTCTTCGCCCAGCGCTCGGCATCCGACTGGGAGACCTGGGCCCAGGAGCGCGGCATCCCCCTCGTCGCAGTCGCGCAGTAGCTCACCCGGCGTGTCACATCACGATCCCCACACGCCGCCGATGACCCGACTTTGAACGAGCAATGACTCAATCCTCCTTCAAAGCCTTGCCCCACATCACCCTGCGACCCCACCGGATCGGCCATATCGTCACCGACGCGTCACAGGGGAATCGCCTCGGCCAGAACGCGCTTCCTGATGCCCGGGCGGAGAGCTTCATCAGGGACCAGGTCGACCGGCCTCCCCACGAGGTCGCTGACCTCGCGTTCGAGGGCTCCGAGCTGGAGCAGGCTCAGCGGCCGTCCCATCGTGAAGAGGAGATCGACGTCCGAATCCGGACCGGCCACGCCGGCCGCCACGGATCCGAAGACGCGAACGTCACGCCCACCGGCTTCCCGAACGAGTCGGCGGATGTCCCGCCGGTGCTTGCGCAAAGCCATGGCAGTGGTGGACGTTCCGTGGAAGCGGAGGAGTCTTGACACCTCGGGCTGACTCCGCCCGATCTCTCGGGCGATCTCTGCCTGGGTCATTCCAGCAGCCGAAGCATTCCTCACCGCAGCAACCAAGTTCGAACGCGCGGCCGCCACCGCAGCATCCGTCTCACGCGCCGTTCGAGCCAAGCTCGTGTCCGGCCCTTGTCCCAGCTAATCCTCGTCAGGGGGCGCCGGGTCTGGCCCGCGCCGTGTCCGGTCCGGCTCGCGCCGCGCCCGGCGGCGCCACGGGGGGCGGCGCGCGCTGCGGGGCCGGTGTTCGATCTCCTGGTAGTCGAAGACGGGCAGGCCGAGCTCGAAGTGGATGGCCAGGATCCGGGCGGTGAAGCCCACCGCGACCGTGACGAGGACGGTCCAGATCTCCGGCACGTCCAGCGCGACGAGCCCGACGTAGAGCAGCGCCGCGAGCAGGGACACGCTCGCATACAGCTCCTTGCGGAAGATCAACGGAATGCGGCTGCACAGCAGGTCACGCAGCACGCCACCGAAGACGCCGGTGATGATCCCTGCGGTGCACGCGATCACCACCCCGTACCCCATGCTCATCGCCACCTGCGCTCCGAGGATCGTGAACACGATGAGCCCGAGCGCGTCGAGCCAGAGGAAGACGGTCCGGAAATACCGCATCAGCGGCGCGATCGAGACGGTGAGGATCGCCGTCACCGCCAGCAGCACGAGGTACTCCGGATGCGCGACCCACGTCAAGGGATAGTGTCCCAGCAGCATGTCGCGAACCGAGCCGCCGCCGATCGCCGTCACACAAGCGATCATGATGACCCCGAAGAGGTCCATCCGTTCCCGCCCGGCGGCCAGGGCACCGGTCATGGCCTCGGCCGTGATGCCGACGATGTACAGCGCGGTCAGCAGCGTCATGCGTCTCCCCTCGGGTCTGCCGGGTGCCGGCGGCGTCACGGTCCGATCGTGACCGTACGGCAGATCGGCCCCGCGGTTCACCCCGCGCATTCCGCGCTTCTGGCCTACCCGGGCGGGGCCTGCGACACTGGGCGCATGTCGTCCGGGGAGGAGTCCGCCTTCGTCGCGAGCCGCGATGCTGCGGTGGCGGCACTGGTCGAGGCGGGTGCGAGGATCGTGTATCTGCACGGGAGCCGCGCGAGCGGCACAGCTCGTACCGATTCCGACATCGACCTCGCCGCGTGGTTCGGGGTGCGTCCGCCCCCGTACGCCCATGACCTCGACCTGCCCGACGGTGTGGATCTCCTCGTCCTCGACCGAGCCCCCTTGGAGCTGGCGGGCCGCGTCGCCCTGCGCGGCCGGCTGCTGCACGCGTCGGATGAGCACGAGCGCGTCGCGTGGGAGGCCAGGACCCGCAAGATCTATGCGGACGAGCTCCCCCGCATCACGCGCGCACATCAGGAGTTCCTGGCGTCGGTGGCACGTGGTTGACCCCGTCCGCGTCGCCCGGCTGCTGCGCTCCCTCACCGACGACCTTGCCTTCCTCGAGGCCGAGTCGATCGCTTCGCCGGAGCGCCGCCGTGATCCGATGTGGCTACGCGGAGTGAAGTACTCCTTCGTCACGGCCATCGAGGCTGCCGTTGACGTGGCCCAACACGTCTGCGCCGCGCAGGGATGGGGGCCTCCCGAGACCAACGCAGACGCACTGTCGCTCCTGGGCCGCCATGGCGTACTGGCCGACGACCTGGCCGCCTCGATGAGTCGGGCCAGCGGATTCCGCAACGTGTTGGTCCACGACTACGTCCGTGTCGATGACGACCTCGTCGCGGCCAAGCTTGCAGACTTGCAGGACCTGCGGGCCTTCGCTCGCGAGGTCGCGAACTGGCTACAGAACGGCTCCACCGCGCTCTCGACCGATCCCGAGTAGCCATCGCCAGGGTGCTCACCCGAGGGCGGCGGCCGCCTCAGCGGCCCGGTCGGGCGGGACGACCACGAACTGGCGCAGGCACAGGTCCGGGAACGTCACCGGACCGCGCGGGCCGGGCACCTTGTCCACGCTGATCCCGGTCTCCGGGACGCCGAGCAGCTTGTAGCCGTCCAGCAGCCGAGTCGTGGTGTTCCAGAACGCGCCCGTGCCGTCCCAGGCGCGAAGGAACTCCAGCGCGGCGGCCTCGTCCTCGGCGACCACGGTGGCGGCGATCCCGCTGGTCTCCCGCGACGCCAAGCTCGCGGCATCCACCGGAGAGTCGACCGGCTGCAGCGTCACGGTGGCCTGGCGCTCGTCGTCCAGGGCCCACTCGTGGCCGAGCGGCAGGTCGTGCGGCGGCCGGGCGGTCGTGACGTCGAGCTCGGCGAGGGTGTCCGTAGCCAGCTCAGCGAACTCGTCCCACCGGTCGCGGTGCACGAGCAGCAGGTTGAGCCGGTTGCAGACCCCGAGGCGGTCCACGCCCGTGCGGATCAGGGCGCGCAGCCGCTTCGGGTCGGCGCTGGCGTCCGCGTACAGCACTCCCCCGCCGTCCGCATGCGCGAGGACCCGTACGCCTGCGGCCGCGCCGAGCGCGCTCAACCGGCGGGTGGTCTCGCCGCTGCCCCGGACGATGACGAGCGGTACGCCGTCCGGCTGGCTGACCAGCGCCTCCGCGCTCTCGTGCCCCGGCTCGCGCAGCAGCTGCACCGCGCCCTCCGGGAGCCCCGCCGAGGTCAGCGCCGGAGCGATCACCTCGTCCACCAGCACGGCGGAACACCGCAGCGCCGCCGAGCCGGTCCGCAGCACGGCCGCGCTGCGGGCCTTGAGCACCTGACTGGCCACGTCGAGGGTGACGGCCGGGCGGGCCTCGTACGTCGCCCCGATCACCCCGACCGGCACCCGCCGCTCGTAGACCGCGGAGCCGTCGGGGAGATCTCGGACATGACGGAGCCGCTCGGCGGCCGGCACGCCCGCGAGCTCACGCAGCTGGGCCGCCGCGTCGGCGAGTCGTGCGTCGTTGAGCCGCAGCCGGTCCAGCAGTCCGGCGGACATGCCGCCCTGCTCGGCAGCGGCCACGTCGGACGCGTTGGCCTCCAGGACGATGTCCGCGCGGTCGGTCACGAGGTCCGCGGCGGCGAGCAGCGCGGCGTCGATCTGGGCATCGGGCGTGGCCCGTAGGGCCAGCGCGGCCTGGGCCGCGACGAGGGCGGCGGCGCGGACGGATTCAGCGGCAGTCACCGCGCCATTCCATCACGGTCGGCCGCGGCGATCAGCCGGCTCGCGCCCCGCCGCTGCGTCCCCTTCGCGGGGAAAGAACGGCTGGCATCGGACTTTCAGCGGGCGGGCAGCCAGAACGTGCCGTCGGCGACCAGCTCGGCCGGGCCGGTCAGCTCCACCTGGTCGCCGGGAAGGACGGTCACGTAGACGGTGCCGCCCGGCAGGTCCACCCGCCAGTCCTCGTGCTCGGCGGGCCGGGCGCTCCAGGCGCGCAACGCCAGCGCGGCCGCGCAGGCGCCGGTCCCGCACGACCTGGTCTCGCCCACTCCGCGCTCGAAGACCCGCATCCGCAGGTGGCCGGGGCCGAGCGGCTGCACGAACTCGACGTTCGCGCCCACCTCCGGGGTCGGGTTGAGCGCCGGGGCGGCGCTCAGGTCCAGGGCGTCCAGGTCGACGGACTCGGGGAGGGCCACCACCACGTGCGGGTTGCCGACGTCGAGGGAGAGCCCTGGCCAGGGATCCTGCCCCGGCACGGCGACCAGCGTGTCGAAGCCCCGCTCGGCGAATCGCTCGGGTGACGCGATGCGCCACGTCCCCATGTGCACGCTCACGCGCGCGCCGTCGGCGGCGTCGTCCACGCGGATGCGGCGCGTCCCGGCCCGGGTGGCGACCGTGAACTCCGCCGCGGTCTCCAGACCCTGGCGGCGCAGGTATGCGGCGAACACCCGCGCGCCGTTGCCGCACATCTCCGCCACGCTGCCGTCGGCGTTGCGGTAGTCCATGAACCACGGCGCCTCGGCCGCTTGCGCCCGCACCTGCGGCTCTTGTGCGGCTTCCGTCCGGACCGCGCGGATCACGCCGTCACCGCCGAGCCCCGCGCGGCGGTCGGCGAGGAGTCGTACGAGCGCGTCGTCGAGGTCCAGGCTCCCGTCGGGATCGGCGAGCAGGACGAAGTCGTTCTGGGTGCCGTGCCCTTTCGTGAAGGGAAGGGCCACGCGGCCGGCCGGTGCGCGCGGCGGGAGGTCCTGGCGTGGGGAGGTCATCGCGCGCTCACCCTTCGCTGCCGGGGCCTGCGGCGCTGGGCCCCTCGAGCTCGGCTCGGGCCAGCTCCACGGCGGCCACCGCGCGGGCGGCGAGATCCGGGCCCTCGTCGAGCCATACGATCCGCGGATCGGTGCCGAACCAGGAGTCCTGCCGCCGCGACAACCGCCGGGTCGCGCGGGCGGTGTCCTCGATCGCGTCGTCCTCGCCGAGGCGACCGGCCAGCTGGGTCAGCGCCTGCGCGTAGCCGACCGCCCGCGAGGCAGTCTTCGTCTGTGAGAGCCCGCGGGACTCCAGCTCCTGTACCTCGGCGA
The DNA here is from genome assembly GCA_934678955.1 of uncultured Austwickia sp. The sequence continues at coordinate 26,989 of CAKUSI010000005.1, forward strand.
GGAGTCCGTCGGCCCACATCTGGCGCGCCCGCTCCCCGATCCGCACGTCGAGCTCGCGGCGCGGCACGCGGATGCCGAGCTGGACGGCGGGTGAGACGTATTCGCGGTCGGGCATGGAGGAGGAGAAGGGCCTCCCGGTCAGCTCGATGACCTCCAGGGCTCGAACGATCCGGCGGGCGTTGCGCGGATCGATGCCCGCCGCCGCGACCGGATCCTTGCGCGACAACACCTGGTAGAGGACCTCGACCCCGTTGTCAGCCAGCTCCTGCTCCCAGGCGGCGCGGATCTCGGGGTCCGTCGGGGGGATGTCCAGCACGTCGAGCGCGGCCTTCACGTACAGGCCCGACCCGCCGACCACGATCGGGGTCCGGCCGCGGTCGGCGATCGCCGTGATGTCGGCCCTGGCCTGCCGCTGGTAGGCCGCGACGGAAGCGTCCTCGTGGATGTCCAGTACGTCGAGCTGGTGGTGGGCGATGCCGCGCCGCTGGTCGAACGGCACCTTGGCCGTCCCGATGTCCATGCCGCGGTAGAGCTGCGACGCGTCGGCGTTGACGACCTCGCCGTCGAGCGCCTGCGCCAGGTCGAGCGCGAGGCCGGACTTCCCGGTGGCGGTGGCGCCGACCACGGCGACCACGAAGGGACCTGTTGCCGGCTCGAGCGCGGAACCGTCGAGGAGAACGTCGGACATGACGCCATCTTCCCAGATCACGGTGGGCGCGCGGCTGTCGGTCTCCGGTGCGGGCCATCCGGTGGGTAGGGGCCCGGCGCTGGACCCGTACCGTGTGTGGTGGGGATTCCGCTGCTGCCTGCCAGCACCGCCTCCGGCACGCGGGGGCCCTAGGCAATGGCGTACCCACCGCACCATGAGGAGTCCCCGATGGGTCTGATGGACAACATCAAGAACAAGGCCGCCGAGGCCATGAAGAACGAGCAGCAGACGGACGCGGCGCTCGACAAGCTCGCGCAGATCGCCGACCAGCGCACGGGCGGGCAGCACGCGGACAAGATCCGTCAGGCCCGCGAGGAGGCCGACAAGCGTCTCGGCACCGAGTAGCGGCGGGTACCCACAGCCTCCTCACGGGTCTCAGCCCTGCACCCGTGAGGACGCCGGTGACGCGTCAGAGGCGAGGCCGCACCCCGATGGTCGGGACCCCGAGCGCAACGGTGAGTCCCGTCGACGGGTCTTCCTCCGTCCGGGCCTGCGTCGCCTCCCAGGCGTCGCCGCCACGCGTGCGCCGGATCGCGAAGGGGCCTCCGTCGAGCGCGCCGTCGGCGACGAGGTGGTGGGGCGCGCCGTAGGTGACCTGGACCTGCACCGCATCGCCCGGCCGCGGCAACTCGCGGGCGTCCCGCGCTGCGGGCGGCACGGCGAAGTGCACGAGCCGGTTGTCGCGGGCGCGCCCGGACATCCGCCGCGTCTCGGCGTCTTTGCGGCCCTCGCCGGGCGCCACCAGCACCTCCAGCACCTGGCCCTCGAAGGCGCGGTTTTCCTTCCAGGCGATCTCTTCCTGCAGCGCGACCAGGCGGTCGAATCGCTCCTGGACGACGGCCTTTGGCACCTGGTCCGGCATCGTCGCGGCGGGAGTGCCGGGGCGGATCGAGTACTGGAACGTGAACGCCCCCGCGAACCGGGCCTGCTCGACCACCCGCAGAGTGTCCTCGAAATCGGCGTCGGCCTCCCCGGGGAAGCCCACGATGATGTCGGTCGTGATGGCCGCGTGCGGGATCTTGTCGCGGACCTCGTCGAGGATGCGCAGGAACTTCTCGCCCCGATAACTGCGCCGCATCGCCTGCAGCACCCGGTCCGAGCCGGATTGCAGGGGCATGTGCAGGCTGGGCATGACGTTCGGTGTCTCGGCCATGGCGTCGATGACGTCGGAGGTGAACGCGGCCGGGTGGGGGCTCGTGAAACGCACCCGCTCCAGATGCTCGATGTCGCCGCAGCGCCGCAGCAGCTTGCCGAACGCCGTCTTGTCGCCGAACTGCACCCCGTACGTGTTGACGTTCTGCCCGAGCAACGTCACCTCCAGGACCCCGTCCGCGACGAGCGCCTCCACCTCCGCGAGGATGTCGCCGGGCCGGCGGTCCTGCTCGGTGCCCCTCAGCGCGGGGACGATGCAGAACGTGCACGTGTTGTTGCAGCCGACGCTGATGGACACCCAGGCGGCGTAGGCGGAGTCGCGGCGGGTCGGCAGGGTGGACGGGAACACCTCGAGCGCCTCGAGGATCTCTACCTGGGCGGCCCGGTTGTGCGCGGCGCGGTCCAGCAGCGCGGGCAACGAGCCCATGTTGTGGGTGCCGAACACCACGTCGACCCAGGGGGCCCGGCGCACGATCTCGGCGCGGTCCTTCTGCGCCAGGCAGCCTCCGACGGCGATCTGCATGTCGGGGCGGGCGGTCTTAGCGGGGCGCAGCTGGCCCAGGTTGCCGTACAGCTTGTTGTCCGCGTTCTCCCGGACCGCGCAGGTGTTAAAGACGATCACGTCGGCGGTCCCGGGGCGCTCGGCCTCGGGGAGGTGGGCGTGGTCGACGAGTCCGGCCTGTTCCAGGAGTCCGGCCAGTCGTTCGGAGTCGTGCACGTTCATCTGGCAGCCGAAGGTGCGCACCTCGTAGGTGCGTGCGCGGGCCGGCAGATCGGCGGCGACATCGGGATCGTTGGTGGTCATCGCCCCTCAGGGTACGTGGCCCGCCCTGGGAGGCCATCGCCCAGGGAGTCCGCCGAGACACGTCTCGGCGGACTCGACAGCCGTCCTCGTCCGGGAACTCCAGGGACGGTGCAAACGCTTGACCGACTGAGGTGGGCGTCCGTCCACCCGTGTGACACCAGGCGGTTGCGCTCGCGACGCGCCTGACAGGGGGAGGTTCGGCGAGCGATGCGCGCGCTGCTCAACATCATCTGGCTGCTGTTCGGCGGGTTCTGGCTGGCGCTCGGATACGTCGTCTTCGGGATCATCGCCTGCATCTTCATCATCACGATCCCGTTCGGCGTCGCGGCGTTTCGGATGGCGTCCTACGCGCTGTGGCCCTTCGGTCGCGCGGTGGTGACGATGCCCGATGCCGGTGCGGGGTCAGCCATCGGCAATGTCATCTGGTTCCTCGTGGCCGGCGTGTGGCTCGCGATCGGGCACGTGACGACCGCGCTCGCCCAGGCCGTCACCATCATCGGCATCCCGTTGGCGATCGCGAACCTCAAGATGATCCCGGTGACCTGTGTGCCGTTCGGGAAGCAGATCGTCGCGACGGACGCTCTGCCGGCGGGCGCTCGACCGCTGCACTCCCTCTAGCCGGGGCATAGCCCCATCGCCGGATCGTCGTCCGATAGCCCGGAGCGGCTGCCCTCAGTCACGTTGATGTTCGGGCGCGGCGGCGAGGGCCTCCCGCACCACCTGGTGCGCGAGCGACCCTGGGTAGCCCTTGCGCGCCAGCATTCCGGCGAGCCGACGCGCCTGGGTGGCCGCTGGCAGCCCGTGCATGGTCGCCAGCTTCTTGGCGACCAGCCGGACGGCCTCGTCGCGTTCGTCCGCTTCGCTGACCTGGTCTAGTGCTCCTTCGAGTACCTCCGCGGGCACGCCCTTGCGGCGCAACTCGCCGCGCAGGGCGGTCTTCGCCAGGCCCCGTGTGGACTGCTTGGAACGGACGAACATCGCCGCGTAGGCCGCGTCATCGACGAGACCGACCTGTTCCATCCGGTCGAGAACGACCCGCGCCACGTCGGGGTCGCAGCCCCGCTGGGCGAGCTTGCGCTCCAGCTCGACCCGACTCCGCGGGGCCATCGTCAGTTGGCGCAGCACGATGTGCCGGGCGACCTCGTACGGATCGGCCTCCCCGGGCTGCGCGGCGGGATCGGGCGGCGGAGGCGGGCGATCCCGCCCCCGCCGGGGGGCGCCTGAAGCCCCCGCCGAAGCGGCCGCCGCGGCTGGCGCGCCCGAGGAGGACGCGGCAACTGCCGCCCGCAGTCGTTCGAGCACCTCGTGCCGCGAGGATCCGGCCCCTTCGCGAGCGAAATCCGTGGCCCCCGACGTCGACGGGGATGGTCCTGGCGTCGGCACGGTCAGAACGACACCGGGACTTCGGCCAGGGCCACGTCATCGAGGTCGTCACGCTCGGCGCGCCCCGCCTGGGGGCTGTCCGGGCTTTTCGCGTCCGCGGCAGCCTCCCCGGCGGGCACGCCGACGCCGAGCAGCGTCTTGATCTGGCGTTCCAGCTCGTCGGCCAGCTCGGGGTTGTCCCGCAGGAAGGCCCGGGCGTTCTCCTTGCCCTGGCCCATCTGATCGCCGTCGTACGTGTACCACGCACCCGATTTGCGAACCAGACCGTGCTCCACGCCCATGTCGATGAGACCACCCTCGCGGGAGATTCCCTGGCCGTAGATGATGTCGAAGTCGGCCAGCTTGAACGGCGGCGAGACCTTGTTTTTCACCACCTTGCAGCGCGTCCGGTTGCCGACCGCGACCGTGCCGTCCTTGAGCGTCTCGATGCGGCGCACGTCGAGACGGACCGAGGCATAGAACTTCAGCGCCTTGCCACCCGTGGTGGTCTCGGGGGAGCCGAACATCACGCCGATCTTCTCGCGCAGCTGGTTGATAAAGATCGCCGTCGTGCCGGTGCTGTTGAGCGCTCCGGTGATCTTGCGCAGGGCCTGGGACATCAGCCGGGCCTGGAGTCCGACGTGGCTGTCGCCCATCTCCCCCTCGATCTCGGCGCGGGGCACGAGGGCGGCCACCGAGTCGATGACGATGATGTCGAGGGCACCGGAGCGAATCAGCATGTCCGCGATCTCCAGGGCCTGCTCGCCGGTGTCGGGCTGGGCGACGAGCAGCGCGTCGGTGTCGACGCCCAGCCGCTTGGCGTACTCCGGGTCGAGCGCATGCTCCGCGTCGATGAACGCCGCGATCCCGCCGGCCTTCTGGGCGCTGGCGACCGCGTGGAGGGCCACCGTCGTCTTGCCGGAGGACTCCGGCCCGTAGATCTCCACGATCCGCCCCCGGGGCAACCCTCCGATGCCGAGCGCCACGTCGAGGGCGATCGAGCCGGTGGGAATCACCTCGATGGGCGGGCGGATGTCGTCGCCCAACCGCATCACGGCCCCCTTGCCGTGGCTCTTCTCGATCTGCGCCAGCACCGCGTCCAGCGACTTCTGCCGCTGGTCCGTCGTGGGCTTCTGCCGCTGGTCGACCCCTGCTGCCATCGTGCGCCACCTTCCAGTGTCCTCGTTCGCCGCCGTCTACCTGCGACCCGCGTCCCGCCGCAGCGGTCCGTCGGATCAGACGTTAGGTCCACCCTCCGACAACCCTCCGAAGCGCCGCTCGAAGCTGTGGACGGATTCGCGCCGGCGCCTGGCTGTGGATGATCACGACCGTGGATGATCGCGAGGGGAAACCAGGCCTCAGATTATCCCGAACATCTGTTCGAGGCTCGCACGTCGACGGCGTGTCTGACGCCTCGTGAGCTGTGGGCGAGACGCCCAGCCTCGCCCGGGCTATCGCGGGGACGCGACGCGCGGCGGGATGAGCGGGGATGGTCGTGGGAGCGTTGATCAGTGGCGGCGCAGCGGGCGGTCCTTGCCCAGGCGTCGCTCCGGCGGGACATCCATGGCCTCGCAGACCGCGTCCCACACGACTTTGGGTTCGCGCCCGAGGTCCAGCGCCTCCTGGGCGCTCCGTCCGCCCAGCTCGGGAAAGACGTGGTGATCGGCCAGGAGACGGGCGCGAGGCCGCCCGAACTCCTCGTCCATCAGCCGCCAGAAGTCCGCGAGTCGCACCGCGCCAGTAGAACACGGCGCCCACGGGACAGGCATCGCGGATGAGTCATCACGGACGAGTCATCACGGACGAGTCATCACCCCGGCAACCACTCCGAGCGTTGTCAGGGGCGCGTGCCAGGCTGCGTTCTACCATGAACGCTTCGTACGTCGACCCCCTCGCGCGCTTCTCCCCCGCGGTGCGCGGATGGTTCGCGGGCGCCTTCCCCGCGCCGACCCCGGCCCAGGCCGGCTCGTGGGACGCGATCAGCGGGGGCGGGGACACGTTGGTGATCGCCCCGACCGGCTCCGGCAAGACGCTGGCGGCCTTCCTGTGGGCCCTCGACGGCCTGGTCCGCGCGGCCCTGGATCCCGAGGCCGGGCCGCGCTGCAAGGTCGTCTACGTCTCGCCGATGAAGGCGCTCGGCGTGGATGTGGAGCGCAACCTCCGGGCCCCCTTGGTCGGCATCGGCCTGCAGGCGCGCGACGCCGGCCTGCCCGTGCGCGACGTGCGTGTCGCCGTGCGGACCGGGGACACCCCGCCGAACGAGCGACGGGCCTTCGCAACCGACCCCGCTGACATCCTGATCACCACGCCCGAGTCGCTGTTCCTGCTCCTCACCTCGCAGGCGCGCGCCTCCCTCGCGGGCGTCCAGACGGTGATCGTGGACGAGATTCATGCGGTGGCGGGCACCAAGCGGGGAGCTCACCTGGCCCTGACGCTGGAGCGACTCGACGCTCTGCTGCAACGGCCGGCCCAGCGCATCGGCCTCTCCGCGACCGTCCGCCCCGTCGAGGAGGTGGCGCGTTTCCTCGGCGGGGGGCGGCCGGTGCGCGTGGTCGATCCGCCCGCGGAGAAGCGCTGGGATCTGCGGGTGGTGGTCCCGGTCCCCGACCTGGCCGACCTCGGCGTCCCGTCCGGCGATCTGGCCGGGCCCGCGTCGGGTGAGCCCGCGCGCACCTCGATCTGGCCGCACGTGGAGGAGCGGATGGTCGACGAGATCGCCGCTCACCGCTCGACCCTGGTCTTCGCCAACTCCCGCCGCCTGGCCGAGCGACTCACGGCACGGCTCAACGAGATCTGGGAGGACCGGCTGGCGGCGGCCGACGCCGAGGAAGCCTCCGCGAGCGCGGATGGCGCCGCGGCCCCCCGCGCCGCGCCCCGCTCTCCCCCCGCCGCGATCATCGGCGGCTCCGGCACCAATCGGGGCGCACCTCCCGTCCTCGCCCGAGCGCACCACGGCTCGGTCAGCAAGGAGCAGCGGGCGGCGATCGAGGACGACCTGAAGGCGGGCCTGCTGCCGGCCGTTGTCGCGACGAGCAGCCTGGAGGTGGGCATCGACATGGGGGCCGTCGACCTGGTGATCCAGGTCGAGGCGCCCCCCAGCGTCGCGAGCGGCGTGCAGCGGGTCGGCCGCGCCGGGCACCAGGTGGGGGCCGTCAGCCGCGGGTTGGTCTTCCCCAAGCACCGCGCGGACCTCGTCCAGTCGGCGATCGTCGTGGAGCGGATGCGCGCCGGCGCCATCGAGGCGCTGCGGGTGCCCGCGAACCCCCTGGACGTGCTCGCGCAGCACCTCGTCGCGATGACGGCGCTCGACGAGTGGTCCGTCGAGGAGGTGCACGCGTTAGTGCGGCGCGCGGCCCCGTACGCATCCCTCACCCGCCCCGTGCTCGAGTCCGTCCTGGACATGCTCGCCGGCCGATACCCCAGCGAGGAGTTCGCGGAGCTCCGCCCGCGCCTCGTCTGGGACCGGGTGACCGACACCCTCACGGGTCGTCCGGGCGCCCAACGGCTCGCGGTGACCAGCGGTGGGACGATCCCGGACCGGGGCCTCTTCGGCGTCTTCCTCGCCGGAGAGGGCGCCGGGCGTCGGGTCGGGGAGCTGGACGAGGAGATGGTGTACGAGTCCAGGGTCGGCGACGTCTTCACGCTGGGGACGTCGTCGTGGCTCGTCGAGGACATCTCCCACGACCGCGTGACCGTCTCCCCCGCGCCGGGCCGCCCCGGCCGGCTGCCGTTCTGGCGCGGCGACACTCTCGGACGCTCCCCGGAGTTGGGTGCCGCGCTGGGAGCGTACGTCCGCGAGCTCACGCAGCTCCCCCGCGCGGAGGCACTCCGCCGGGCCCGGGACGGCGGCCTCGACGACTGGGCGGCCGACAACCTACTCGACTACCTGATCGAGCAACGCGACGCCACCGGCGAGCTCCCCGACGAGCGCACGATCGTCGTCGAACGATTCCGGGACGAGCTCGGCGACTGGCAGATCGCCGTGCACAGCCCGCACGGCACCGCGGTCCACGCCCCCTGGGCGCTGGTGGTGGCCGCCCGGCTGCGCGAGCGACTCGGCGTCGAGGTGCACCCGATGCACGCCGACGACGGCATCGTGCTGCACCTGCCCGACGCAGACCTGGATCCGGAGGGGTCCGGCGGCTCCTCGCTCGCCGACGTCGTCGCGGACCTGGTCATCGACCCCGCCGAGGTCGCGGAGGCCGTGACGCGGCAATTGGGCGGCTCCGCATTGTTCGCCGCGCGATTCCGCGAATGCGCCGCCCGCGCGTTGCTGCTGCCTCGCCGCGTGCCCGGGCGACGCCAGGCGCTGTGGCAGCAGCGCCAGCGGGCGGCGCAGCTGCTGTCGGTGGCGAGCCGCTACCCGTCGTTCCCGATCGTTCTGGAGGCGGTGCGCGAGTGCCTCCAGGACGTCTTCGACGTGCCCGCGCTGACCGAGCTGATGCGCGACATCGCCGCGCGCCGTGTCCGGGTCGTGGCCGTGGACACCCCGTCCGCCTCGCCCTTCGCGCGGAGCCTGCTGTTCGGTTACGTCGGCCAATTCCTTTACGAGGGAGATGCCCCCCTCGCCGAGCGGCGCGCCGCCGCGCTGTCCCTCGACCCCGACCTCCTCGCGGAGCTGCTCGGCGGCACCGACGCCGCCGATCTCGCGGACCTGCTCGACCCGGCCGTCGTGGTCCGCACCGAGGCCGAACTGCAACGACTTGCCCCCGACCGGCGCTGCCGCACGCTCGAGGATGTGGCCGACCTGGTCCGCCGCCTGGGCCCGATCGACACCGCCTCTGTCCGGGCACGCAGCGACGAGCAGGTCGCGGAGCAGGTCGGCCCGTGGCTGGATCAACTCCGCGCCGACCGCCGCCTCCTGGCGGTGCGCGTCGCGGGCCACGAGAGGTGGGCCGTGGTCGAGGACGCGGCCCGACTCCGGGACGCCCTCGGTGTGGGACTCCCCCCGGGGGTGCCGGAAGCCCTCCTGAGGCCCGTCTCCGACCCGCTCGCAGACCTGGCGGTGCGCTACGCGCGGACGCGTGGTCCGTTCCAGGCCCGTGACCTCGCCCGCTGGCTGGGCATCGGCCTCTGGGTCGCCCAGGACGCCCTCACGCGCCTCGCGGGTGAGGGTCGCCTCGCACGCGGACGGCTGCGCCCGCCGGAGGCGAACGAGCCGGAGGCCCGCGAGCCTCGAGACCCCGAATCCCGCGACCCTCAATCCCGTTGTCCCGAGTCCCCCCACCTCAAGTCCCACGAGCCTCACGCTCTTCCTGCCGGCGGTGACGGGGCGGGAGGTGACGGAACGCGGCACGCTCTCGACTACTGCGACCCCGACGTTCTGCGCCTCCTGCGGCGTCGTTCGCTGGCTGCGCTGCGCGCCGAGGTGGAGCCGGTTGAGCAACGCGACCTCGCTCGTTTCCTCCCTCGCTGGCAGGGCGTCGGGGGCGCATCCCGGGGAGTGGACGGTGTCGCTTCGGCCATCGAGCAACTCGCCGGCGCGGTGCTGCCGGCGAGCGCCTGGGAGACGCTGGTCCTGCCGGCCCGCATCCGCGACTACTCCCCCGCTGACCTCGACGAACTGCTCTCCTCCGGAGAAGTCCTCTGGCAAGGACACGGGGCGCTCCCGGGCCGGGACGGCTGGGTCTCGTTCCACCTCGCCGACTCCGCGCCGCTGACTCTCGCGCCGTTCGAAGGGATGGACGGGAACGCGTCCGAGTCCATCGAGTCCCGACCCGTGGACGGCGCGAGCGACGCGAGGACGGATCTGCGGCGCGCGCTCCTGGCCATCCTCGGCACGGGGGGCGCGTTCCACGCGAGAGCCCTGGCCGAGCGGTGCGATCAGGCGGACACCGCCGCTGTCGTCGAAACACTGTGGTCCCTCGCCTGGGAAGGCGTCGTCACGCACGACACGTTCGCCTCGCTGCGCGCCCTCACCGGCTCGGGCGGCACCCGTCGGCCGCGGACCGCGGGACGCCGCGGGGGACGGCGCCTGCGGCCGTACGGATCCGTGCTGGGCCGTCCCCCCTCGGGCGGGGTCCTCGGCAGCCCCCGGATGGCGCAGCCGGAGCAGGCCGGCAGCCTCGGGCGCTGGTCCCTGCTGCCTTCCGCCGAGGTCGATCCCACGCTGCGGGCGCACGCCGCCGCGGAACTCCTCCTCGACCGCCACGGCGTGCTGACCCGGGGCGCCGTCGCCGCGGAGGAGATCCCCGGAGGCTTCGCCGCGGTCTATCGGGTGCTGGCAGCCGCGGAGGAGGCGGGGCGCGTGCGCCGCGGGTACTTCGTCGAGGGCCTGGGCGCTTCACAGTTCGGCAGCACCGGCGCGGTGGACCGCCTGCGCGCGAGCCGGCGGGAACCCGACCCGTTCGCCGCGACCGCGGTCGAGCCACCAGCAACTTCGCCCGGAACCGGACGGCGAACCAGCGCGTATGGCGCGTCTGCCGGGCGATCCCCCGGCGAAGGGCCAGCGGCGGTGCTCCTCGCCGCCACCGATCCCGCCAACCCCTACGGAGCGGCGCTCGCCTGGCCGAGCCGCCACTGCAAGGACGGAGGTACGGAGCATGCCGACGATCCGACCGCGGCCGCCCGGGAGCCGGAAGCGGGCCACCGCCCGGGACGCAAGGCGGGAGCGCTCGTGGTGCTGCGCGACGGGGAACTGGTGCTCTACGTCGAACGCGGCGGGCGGACCGTCCTCACCTACACCACCGACCTCGAGGCGCTGTACGCCGCCGCAGAGTCGCTGGTCGCCGCCGTCAGCGAGGGACGCCTGCGCGCCGTGACGATCGAGAGGGTGGACGGCGCAGCGATCCTCGGCGCCCCGCACCCACTGCGCGCCGCTTTGGAAGACGCCGGGTTCCACACGACGCCCCGCGGCCTCCGGATGCGCCGATGACCGCTCCGATGACCGGGCCGATGACCGGATGACCGGCGCGAGACGCCCCGACGCCCCCGGAGGACCACGTGCCTGAGGGCGACACGGTCCTGCGCACCGCCCGGCGGCTGGACCAGGCGTTGCGCGGGCGGACGCTCCTGGCCGCCGAGTTGCGCTGGGGTGACCTGGGCGCGATCGATCTCGCGGGCGTCCGCACGATCGAGGTCGCGGCCCGCGGCAAACACATCCTGCACCGCCTCGACGATGGGCGGACCGTGCACTCCCACCTGCGCATGGAGGGATCGTGGCAGGTTCTCTCGACCGGTGATCCCGCTCGCGAGCGACGGCAGCGTGCCCTCGACGTGCGGGCGGTGTTCGTCACCGACACCTGGACCTGTTTGGGCGTGAGCCTGGGCATGCTCGATCTCGGACCGACGAGCCACGAGCAAGACCTCGTGGGCCACCTGGGACCAGACCTACTCGGCGTGGACTGGGATCCCGACCGGGCGATCGCCAACCTCGCTCGGGCGGAGGACACGGAGATCGGGGCGGCGCTGCTCGATCAGCGCCACCTCGCCGGGATCGGCACGATCTACGCCAGCGAGTCGCTCTTCTGCCAGCGAATCTCCCCCTGGGCGCCGCCCGAGGCCCTCGACCCCCGGACGCTGCGGGGCCTGGTCGAGCGCGCGCGGCGTCAGCTCCTGGCCGGGGTCAGGCGGTCGTCGCCCTGCACGACCGGCATCCCCCGCTCCGGTG
>CAKUSI010000006.1 GCA_934678955.1 uncultured Austwickia sp.
GGTCAGACCAGCACGTCGCCCTTGATGAACGCCTCGACCTGCTCGCGGCCGAAGTCGTCGGGGCGCTGCTCCGGCGGGGACTTCATCAGGTACGCCGCCGGCGAGAGCAGCGGGCCGCCGATGCCGCGGTCCAGGCCGATCTTGGCGGCGCGGATCGCGTCGATGATGATGCCGGCCGAGTTCGGGGAGTCCCAGACCTCGAGCTTGTACTCCAGGTTCAGCGGCACGTCGCCGAACGCGCGACCCTCGAGGCGCACGTACGCCCACTTGCGGTCGTCCAGCCACTGCACGTAGTCGCTGGGGCCGATGTGCACGTCGCGCGCCTTGATCTCGTGATCGACGTTGGACGTCACGGCCTGCGTCTTCGAGATCTTCTTGGACTCCAACCGCTCGCGCTCGAGCATGTTCTTGAAGTCCATGTTGCCGCCGACGTTGAGCTGGAAGGTCCGGTCGAGGACCACGCCGCGCTCCTGGAAGAGGCGGGCCATCACGCGGTGCGTGATCGTGGCGCCGACCTGGCTCTTGATGTCGTCGCCGATGATCGGCACGCCGGCCTCGCGGAACTTCTCGGCCCACTCCGGGTCGCTGGCGATGAAGACCGGCAGCGCGTTGACGAAGGCCACCTTGGCGTCGATGCAGCACTGCGCGTAGAACTTGTCGGCCTCCTCGGAGCCCACCGGCAGGTAGCTCACGAGCACGTCCACCTCGCGGTCCTTGAGGACCTGCACGACGTCGACCGGCTCCTCCGGGGACTCCTCGATGGTCTGCATGTAGTACTTGCCGAGGCCGTCGAGCGTGTGGCCGCGCTGCACGGTGACGCCCATCTCGGGGACGTCACAGATCTTGATCGTGTTGTTCTCGCTGGCGTTGATCGCCTTGGCGAGGTCCGTCCCGACCTTCTGGACGTCCACGTCGAAGGCGGCCACGAACTCGACGTCGCGCACGTGGTAACCGCCGAAGTCGACGTGCATGAGGCCGGGTACGGAAGTGTTCGGATCGGCGTCCCGGTAGTAGTGAACGCCCTGCACGAGCGAGCTCGCGCAGTTGCCGACGCCGACGATGGCGACGCGGATCGAGGTCATGGGGGTCCTTTCGCTGGCATGGCGCCTCGCCCGCCAGATGGTTGCGGCGGCGCGACGGCTCTCGCGAAACCGGGGACTCCCGGTCACGCACCCGCGCCGGGGCGCTCCGGCCCGTCGGATGAACACTAGGTGACAAAGCCATACTTTGTCACGTTGAACCGCCCGACGTGGGGGCGGCCACGAGGGGCGTCCGGACACCTCGGGAGCGCGGGATGGTCATACTGAGAAGGCCGCCGCGCGTCGTCAGGGGCGCCCGGCCAGCGCCGCTGCCTGCGTCGCCGCGCCGTGGGGCGGCCCGTGGCATGAAAGGGAAGAAGGTCGCGTGAGTTCGTCCAGCAGACCGCCCACTACCCGGGTTCGGGTGGTGCGCAAGCCATCTCGCCGCCGGTTCTTCTCGTGGCGGGGGCTGGGACTCACGCTCCTCGGCCTGGTTCTGCTGGTGATCGGGCTCGGCGGGATCGCCTACGCCATGATCGACATCCCGTCTCCCAACGACCTCGCCCGCGCGGAGTCGTCGATCATCTACTACGCGGACGGCAGGACCGAGCTGGAGCGCCTGAGTGAGGTCAACCGCGAGTCGGTGCCGTTGTCGCAGGTCCCGCAGCACACGAGGCAGGCGATGCTGGCCGCCGAGGACCGCGACTTCTACGACAACAACGGCGTCTCGATCTCTGGCATCGCGCGTTCCGCTTGGCGGACCTTCCGCGGCGAGGACAACGCGGGCGGCGGTTCGACCATCACCCAGCAGTACGTGAAGAACTACTTCCTGACCCAGGACCAGTCGATCGTGCGCAAGGGCCGGGAGATCGTGATCGCGGTCAAGATCGACCAGCAGCAGTCCAAGGATCAGATCCTGGAGAACTACCTCAACACGATCTACTACGGGCGCAACGCGTACGGCATCAAGACGGCCGCGCAGGCGTACTTCGACAAGGACGTGTCTCAGCTGACCGTCGGGGAGTCGGCCCTTCTGGCCACCGTGGTGAACCAGCCGAGCCGCCTCGATCCCGGCCTCGGGGAAGACGCCACGCGGCGGGCGACGGACCGGTGGAACTACGTCCTCGCCGGCATGGTGTCCAAGGGTTGGCTGACCCAGGCGCAGCGCGACGCAACCCCCTTCCCGCAGGTGGCGACATACACCCCCCGGCAGGTCAAGAGCGGTCCCGACGGCTACCTCAAGGATGTGGTCAAGCGGGAGCTCATCGAGCGCGGCATCGCCACCGAGGACGACATCGCCACCAAGGGCCTGCGCGTCACGATGACGGTGGACCAGGACACGCAGGCGTCGCTGGCACAGGCCGTCGACAACAACCGGCCGAGCTACGGGCGCGGGGCGGATGTTCGGGTGGGCGCCGTGGCCATCAAGCCCGGCGACGGCGCGATCGTGGCCCTGTACGGGGGGCGGGACTTCGCCACCCAGCCCTTCAACGACGCGACCCAGGGCCACATGCAGGCCGGGTCGACCATGAAGGCGTTCGCGGTGGTCGCTGCCCTGAAGCAGGGGATCAGCACGCGGACCAACTTCGACAGCTCGACGCCGTACACCGCACCCGGCGCGAGCAAGCCCGTGAACAACTGGGACTTCCGAGGGCACGGCTGGGTCGACATGCCCGAGATGCTCGCCGACTCGATCAACACCGCCTTCACTCGCCTGAACGTGCGGATCGGCCCGGAGAACACGAAGAAGACCGCGATCGACCTCGGGATCTCACCGCCGCCGGAGGACGGGGGCGAACCTCCGGCCGACTCGCCAGGGCTGGACTCCTACGCCGGCAACGTGCTGGGCAGCGCCGCGGTGCGACCGATCGACCTCGCCAACGCCTACGCCACGATCGCCGCGGAGGGACAGCGAGCGCGGCCCTACATCGTGCGGTCGGTGACCAGCGCCGACGGCGCGCTCACCTACAACGGCGGCCCGGAGCTGACGACCGTGATCGACCGGGCGGTCGCCGTGGACACCACGGCCGCCCTGCGGTCCGTCGTGCAGTCCGGCACGGGGACCGGGGCGTCGGCGGTCGGCCGCCCGGCGGCCGGCAAGACCGGCACCTCCGAGGAGAGCAAGTCGGCCTGGTTCGTCGCCTACACCCCCCAGCTGTCCACGGCGGTGGGGATGTTCGTGCCCGACAAGGACGGCAACGCCACGTCGATGAACGGCCTGTGGGGACTTCAGAGCGGCGCCCTCCCGGTCCAGGTGTGGACGCAGTTCACCCGGGCGGCGCTGGCCGGCGAGCCCGTGGAGTGGTTCCCCCAGCGTGTGGGGATCGGCGACGACCGGGCATACGTTCCGCCGCCGCCGCCCACCTACACCCCGCGGCCCCGGCCGACGCAGACCACGGAATCGAGCGAGTCGACGCAGACATCGGTGCCCACGTCGACCGAGACCGAGACAGCGATGCAGGACGAGTCGTCCGACGAAGAGCAGCTGGCCCCGAGCGCGACGCGTGGAACCTCGCGGCCGCCGGGCGCCGCGCCCCCGACGCCCGGGCGGCCGGCCACGGTGAGGCCGGCACCGGCCGACGGATTCACCCGCGGCGGAGAGGACGGGAACTCGCAGTGAACCCGGCGGGTCCGCCGATCTCCGTCCGCGACATCGAAACTCCGGCCTCCGATCCGGTCGTTCGCGCGGCGACAGGCGTCATCGGGGGACCGCTCGGGCGCTACTCGCGGGTGACGTCCGCCCTGCCGTGGCAACCGGCGGCGGTGGCGCTGACGCTGATCGGGACCCTCATGCTCGCGGCCGGAACGCTGCAGAAGGGGTATTGCACCGCCAACGGCTGGGCGGTCCCGGACGTCTTCTGGCGAGCCTGCTACTCGGACCTGCCGTTCCTGTTCTCGGGCAGCGCGCTCCAGCAGGGGGACTTTCCGTACGCCGCGGAGGGCAGCTTGTCCCAGCCGGTCCTGACGGGTCTCACGATGTGGGTCACCTCGCTCCTGGTGCCCGGCGACGGCGACCCGGTGGTGCGCCAGCGCTGGTACTTCGGGATCTGGGTCCTGCTCATCCTCGTCCTTCTCGCGCTGCTCATCCGCGTCGTCGCGCGATGCGCCCGCCGCAACCCGTGGCGGGCCGCGCACGTCGCCGCCAGCCCGCTGATCCTGACGGTCGCGCTGGTGTCCGCGGACCTGCTCGGGGTGCTGCTCGCGACCTACGGGCTCTGGTGCTGGTCCCGCCGGCGTCCCGCGCTCGCCGGCGTGGCCTTCGGTCTGGCGATCTCCGCGAGGACCTACCCGATCCTGATCCTTCTCGTCATCGGACTTCTCGCGCTGCGCTCGGGGAGGACGCGCGAGTGGCTGGAGGCCACGGGCGTCGCCCTGCTCACCTGGGTGGCCCTGCTGGCGGCGGTCGGCCTCCCGACCGCCGGGGCGCCGTTCTCGACGTATCAGACCTGGTGGAACGCCGGACCCGATTACGGCTCGCTCTGGTACCTGCCGACCGTCATGGACGCGTACGTCTCCCCCGCGGCCGCGACCGGCCTGGCGGTGGCGGGGTGGCTCCTCGCCGTGGCGGCGGGCGGCGTGCTGGCGCTCGGCGCGCGACGACGTCCTACCATCGCCGAGGTCTCGATCGTGGTGGTGGGCCTGGTCCTCGTGACCGGCAAGGCATTGCCGGTGCAGTCCTCCCTGTGGCTGCTGCCACTGATCGCCCTCGCCGGGTTCCGGTGGCGCGACCACCTGATCTGGGCCGGGGCGGAGGCCGCTTACTTCGTTGCGATCTGGCTCTACCTGGGCGGGCTCAGCGATCCCAACCGAGGCCTGCCGCTGCCGTGGCTGGCCTTCTTTTCGCTGCTGCGGATCGCCGGGATCTGCTGGCTGGTCGCCGTGGCGTGGCGCTCCGCCAGCCGTCGCCCGGCCCTCGCCGAGGAGACTCAGGGAGAGCCAGATGCCGACCACGACCCTGACGATGTGGCGGGTCCCTTGGCGGGCCGACGGGATCAGGTCACGCTGTCGTTCGCCTGAGCCGCGGAGGGCGCGTGGGCCCCGATCGTGAAGCGCGGTCGAGGGTGTGGACCGCGATTCGGCCGCGGCGCCGGCGACCGGTACCCTGGCGGAGTTGCCCGTTTCGGCCGGGTCGTCGTCGACGTCCCCGAGCGGTGCGGCCCCCCTTCCCGGGTGGCCGACGCCGACGGCCGAGCCCCTCTTCGTACCGCTGCGAAACCGGCCGGCGTTGCCGGTGGTGGCGGTGCGTCGGCGGGGTGGGCACGCCGTGCAACCCTCCTGCCACGGAGAGACCGTGGCCGCGAAGACCAGAGGAGGTGGGTCGTGAGCACGCGCCCGTACGAGATGATGATCATCGTCGACCCCGAGGTGGACGACCGGCAGGTCCCCGCGACGCTGGAGCGCTACCTGACCGTCGTCAAGAACGCCCAGGGCTCGGTCGACAACGTTGACGTATGGGGTCGGCGCCGGATGGCGTACGACATCAAGAAGAAGTCCGAGGGCATCTACGTCGTCGTGAACTTCCAGTCCGACCCCGCCACCGCGCAGGAGCTGGACCGCCAGCTCGGCCTCTCCGAGGCCATCCTGCGTACCAAGCTGCTCCGCCCGGCCCTGTAGGGGCACGCCTCAAGGGCCGACTGAACGTACGACGCGAAGGGGAACGTGATGGCCGGCGACACCACGCTGACGATCATCGGCAACTTGACCGGGGACCCGGAGCTGCGTTTCACGCCGTCCGGGGCCGCCGTGGCCAACTTCACGGTGGCGTCGACGCCGCGGATGTACGACCGCAACAGCGGGGAGTGGAAGGACGGCGAGACGCTGTTCATGCGCTGCTCGGTGTGGCGGGACGCGGCGGAGAACGTCGCCGAATCGCTCGGGCGCGGCTCCCGCGTCATCGTCTCGGGACGACTGAAGTCCCGTAGTTACGAGACGAAGGAGGGCGAGAAGCGCACCGTCGTCGAGCTCGAGGTCGACGAGGTCGGGCCGTCCCTGCGGTATGCCTCCGCGAAGGTCACCAAGACCCAGCGGGGTGGCGGTGGTGGCGGCTTCGGCGGCGGAGGCGGCGGTTTCGGTGGCCAGCAGGGCGGGGGGTACGGCGGCGGCCGGCCCGATGCCGACCCGTGGGCGACCGCCCCGTCGGGCGGCGGATCCGGGACTGGCTCCGGTGGGGGTCAGGCTCCGGCCTCGGGCGGAGGAGGAGGCGGGGGCTGGGGCAACGGCCCCAACTACGACGAGCCGCCGTTCTGAGGCCGACGGTCTCACCGATTGCCGGGTCCCTTCGCCGAGACCCATCGTCACCTCCCACCTCCCACCTCCCACCCCGCCTCGTCCAGAACGCGTTGCTTCGCGGAGGCGGCCGACGGTCCGCACCGTCGCCGCTTACCGCCTCCGTCACGGCCATCCGGCCGCTGACACATAAGAACGAATTCACCACACCATCCCGGGGACGACCCCCGGGCTCTCGATATCGAAGGAGAGCACCACGATGGCGAAGCCCGTAGTGCGCAAGCCCAAGAAGAAGGCGAACCCGCTGAAGGTCGCCAAGATCGACAACATCGACTACAAGGACACCGCGCTGCTGCGCAAGTTCATCTCCGACCGCGGCAAGATCCGGGCCCGCCGGGTGACCGGCGTCTCGGTGCAGGAGCAGCGCCTGATCGCGAAGGCCGTGAAGAACGCCCGCGAGATGGCCCTGCTGCCCTACTCGAGCTCGGCCCGCTGAGCACGCATCGACGAGGCGTGCTCACGCCGGAGAAGGAGGACAGGACATGAAACTCATCCTGACGAACGAGGTCACCGGCCTCGGGACCGCGGGCGATGTGGTCGAGGTCAAGGACGGTTACGGGCGCAACTACCTGCTGCCTCGCGGCCTCGCGACGCCCTGGACCAAGGGTGGTCAGAAGCAGGTCGACTCGATCCGCCGGGCCCGCGAGGCACGCGCGGTGAAGTCGCTCGACGAGGCCAAGGGCCTGAAGGGCGAGCTCGAGGCACGGGTGCTGACGATCAGCGCCCGGTCCGGGGGTAGCGGCCGGCTGTTCGGTGCGATCAGCCAGGCGGACGTGGCCAAGGCCGCCGCAGACGCCGGGCTGACGATCGATCAGCGGACGGTGGAATTCGCCACGCCGGTGCGCGCGCTCGGTGACGCCACGGCGTCCGTGCGCCTGCACCCCGAGGTGTCGGCGAACGTGAAGCTGAGCGTCATCTCGGCCTGATCGCCCACTGCTCTCGCGGCGACCTCATACCGAAAGCGACGGCTCCTGACCCAATTTGATTGGGGCGCAGGGGCCGTCGCGCTTCCCCTATGCCAGACTCTCAGGCATCGCGCCAGGGGAGGGGTGGGGGCCATGGCGGCGCAGACGTCTGCGCGCCCGAACGTCGGCTACGTGTCGGGGGTCTTCGACATGTTCCACATCGGGCATCTGAACATCATCGTGAGCGCCCGGGAACGCTGCGACCGCCTGATCGTGGGGGTCGTCACCGACGAGGTGGTGGTCGAGATGAAGGGGCGACCGCCGGTGATCCCGCTGGCCGAGCGCGTCGAGATCGTCCGCGGCCTGCGCGACGTCGACCAGGTCGTGATCGACACGCACGTGGACAAGTTCGACTCATGGCGCGAACTGCGCTTCGATGTGATCTTCAAGGGAGACGACTGGCAGGGCACTCCCAAGGGCGAGCGCCTGCAGGCCGATCTGGCGCGCGTCGGCGCGCGCCTGGAGTTCTTCCCGTACACCAGGCACACCTCGAGCTCGTTGCTGCGGGAGGTGCTGACCAAGCTGGCGCGCACGCCCGTCGAGCCGGTGCCGATGGACGTGGCTGCCCCGCTCGACGAACCCCAGGACGCCCAGGTTCTCGACAGACCCCTCGACATGCCGAGACCCGCGTCGGTGCCTAGCGTCCGACGCGGGTCTCGGGCAGGTCAACGACTTCAGACCGGTGTGTCTCAGGCCGGCGTGAAGACCCGCACGTAGTCGATCTCGAAGGTGGAGTCGTTCCACGGCGCGAGCCAGATCCCGTTGGTCGGGCAGTTGGCCGGGTTTCCTCCCGCCGGAGCCTTGAACGTCTGCGCGCAGATCCCGCCGTTGGCGGGGTACCAGCCGAGCTTCTGGTCCGGGTGCCCGGCCCACTGACCACCGACGTACAGCTGGAGGGCGATGTCCCAGGTGGCATTCGGATCTGTCGAGGTCCACTTGCTGGTGTTGCTGTTGGTGTAGGAGAGGGTCTGGATGCCGTCCACCGCGAAGACGAACTTCACCTTGGACTTGTCACCCGGCGTGATGGGCAGGATGTCCACGCTGTACGTGTGCCAGCCACCGCGACCCTGGACCGCCTGTTCGATCTTG
The DNA here is from genome assembly GCA_934678955.1 of uncultured Austwickia sp. The sequence goes on from CAKUSI010000006.1 coordinate 8,360, forward strand.
GTGCTCTTCTTGGCGACGTTGAAGCCGAGGCTCGTCGGGAAGTGAAGGGTCTGTGTCGCCTGACCAGGGGCCGAGGAATGGAAGGCCTCGAAGATGTCGACCTCGGCGGCGCTGGCGCCGTTGCGGTGCCGCAGCCAGAACGCGGGGAACAGGCCCTGTCCGTGCGGCGTGCGGGCGCGCACCTCGTATCGACCGAAGAGGGGGTGGTATTTGCCTACGTCCCGGGAGCCGAGGAAGCCGCTCGTGTAGTTGCGCACCTTGCCGTTCGGGCAGGTGACGGTCGTCTTGCGCGCGGTCAGCTTCAGCGAGCCGCTGGAGACGTCGACGTTGTTCGGCGTGAGGCAGTGGAGCATGTGCGGATCGCCGTCGCCGTAAGTGTTGTGATATATCCTCCACGCGCTCTGGTCTACGCTGGTGCCGTTGAACTCCTCGGCGAAGGCCAGCTTCCATTCCGGCGCCGGGTCGTCCACCCGAGGGATGGCGGCGATCTTGAGGGTGCTGTCGAAGGTCAGGTCGCTGCTGCGCCACGTCGCGTTGCCGGACTGGTGCACCTCCGCGGCGTAGTGGTTCCAGCCGCTGCGGATCTGACTGCGATCGATGGTCCACGTCTGGACGCGCTGACCGTCCCACGAGTCGACGCTCGAGGCGCTCGTCTGATGGGTGACAGTCCCCTGGGGCATGTTGGTTCGTGCGAACTCCTGGCCGTTGAGATAGAGCACGGCACCGTCGTCCACCCGTGCGGAGACCGACACCTGATCAGCGGTGTACTTCGCCGTGTCGAAGAAGAACGAGCACCGGAAGTACACCGTCTGCTGCGGAAGCCCCACGTCGGTGCGGGTGTTCTCCTGATGTCCGAAAGACATCTTGCCGAGCGGCCAGGTGGGATCCGAGAAGCCGACCGCTGCCCAGTTCGACGCGGGCGGGGCGGCGGAGTTGTAGTAGCGGCACGTTGTGTTGTCCGTGACCGGGGTGAGCGTGACGGTCGACGGGGTCGTCGTGGTCTGGGCTGTCGTGGCGGAGGCAGTCGTGGCGGTCGCGCCGGTCAGGGCGCTTCCGAGCAGCACGGATGCGGCCGCGACGACGCCCGCCAGGCGGCGGCGGGTCATGTGTGCGGTTCCTTCGTCGTGGGCGTGGAGCCGGGACGCATCAGGAACGCGAGGGAAGGGGCGCCTGCGACGGTGGGAGTCGTCGTCGGTGCGGAACGGAGCTGCCGATGCGCTTCCGTGTCGCTCCGTCAGGTTGGCCTGAGCGCGGGGTGGCTGCTCTACGAATCGGCCTTCCGGAGAGCGATATGAGGCGCCAGGCCTTGATCGGATGAGCCGTGACTCGAGAGGTCGGCCGGCTACGCCGGGTGGGCCGCCTTCATCGCGGGATCGAGCGCGTCGACCTCCGCTTGGGTCATGAGCCGCGCGAGTTCAGGTGTATGCACGGTGGCTGACCAGCCGAGCTGCTCCCTGGCCTTGCTCGCGTCGCCGATCAGCGCGTCGACTTCGGTGGGCCGAAGGTAGCGCGGGTCGAACTGGACGTGACGCTCCCAGTCGAGGCCGACGTGGGCGAAGCAGAACTCCAAGAAGTCCCGCACGCTGTATGCCGCCCCGGTGGCCAACACGTAGTCGTCCGGCTCGTCGCGTTGCAGCATGCGCCACATGCCCTCGACGTATTCCTTCGCGTAACCCCAGTCGCGGACGGCGTCGAGGTTGCCGAGGTACAGGGCGTCTTCGCGGCCTGACGCGATGAGCGCGGCGGCTTTCGCGATCTTCCGCGTGACAAACGTCTCACCACGACGGGGAGATTCGTGGTTGAAGAGGATTCCATTCGAGGCGTGGATTCCGTGCGCCTCGCGGTAATTGCGCGTGATCCAGTAGGCGTACACCTTGGCGGCGCCGTATGGAGAACGGGGATAGAACGGTGTGTTCTCGTTCTGTGGCGGCGGAGTCGCGCCGAACATTTCGGAGGAGGATGCCTGGTAGAAGCGCGTGGGCAACTGGGTCATGCGGATCGCCTCGAGCAGCCGCGTCGTGCCGACGCCCGTGCTCAACGCCGTGTATTCCGGCTCGTCGAACGACACCCGTACGTGTGACATCGCCGCAAGGTGATAGACCTCGCTCGGCTGAATCCGTTCGAGCAGGGTGACCAACCGCGAACCGTCGGTGAGATCGCCGTAGTGGAGGAACAGCCGAGCACCCGACTCGTGCGGATCCGCATACAGGTGGTCGATGCGCGCCGTGTTGAAGCTGGACGATCGCCGGATGATCCCGTGGACCTCATACCCCTTGTCCAGGAGGAGCTCCGTCAGGTACGAGCCGTCCTGGCCCGTGATCCCGGTGATGAGCGCGATGCGCGTGGTCATGGCAACTCGATCCTTTGGGCCGAGCCGCGTTACAGCCCAGCATGTTTCGTGTCTAGGACACACTAGGAGGGTGACTGGGTACGCGTGGGAAGGGCCGTTGGACCGGCGGGAACGGGTCTTCGTCGCCGGACACCGGGGCCTCGCCGGTGGCGCCATCTGGCGTCACCTGGCGGCGCACGGTTTCACCGATCTGGTGGGGGCCTCCAGGGCCGAGCTGGACCTCCGCGAGCGCGCGGCGGTGTTCGATTACCTCGATCGGATGCGTCCCCGGGTCGTCATCGACGCAGCCGCCCGGGTCGGCGGGATCGTGGCCAATGCCACCTTCCCGGCCGAATTCCTCTCTGAGAATCTGCAGATCCAGGTGAACCTCATGGACGCCGCGCGGCACTTCCAGGTGCCGCGACTGCTCTTTCTGGGTTCGTCCTGCATCTACCCCCGGCTGGCGACACAGCCCATCCGTGAGGATTCGTTGCTGACCGGGCCGTTGGAGGAGACCAACGATGCGTACGCCATCGCCAAGATCGCCGGCATCATGGCGGTGGAGGCGGTGCGTCGCCAAGACGGGTTGCCGTGGATCAGCGCCATGCCGACCAACCTGTATGGACCCGGCGACAATTTCCACCCGGAGCACTCGCATATTCTGCCCGCCCTGATCCGGCGCTTTCATGAGGCCACGGTGTCGGGCGCGCAGGAGGTGACGTGCTGGGGCACCGGGACTCCGCGGCGGGAATTCCTGCACGTCGACGACTTGGCGGGGGCCTGCCTGCACCTTCTCGATCACTACGACGATCCCCGGACCATCAACGTGGGCACGGGGGCGGACGTCACCATCGCCGAGGTGGCGCGACTCGTCGCCGCCACCGTCGGCTACGAGGGGGCCATCGTCTGGGATTCGTCCCGCCCCGACGGGACACCCCGCAAGCTGCTGGACGTGTCACGGATCAGGAGCTCTGGGTGGTCCGCGTCGATCGGTCTCGCCGATGGGCTGCGCGAGACGTACCGCTGGTTCCTCGACCACCAGGGCGACTATCGCCACTGAACGGGGTCTCCGGACCCCGTGTGTCGCGCGGAGCCCCGTCGGCGGGCTGAGGTGACAGCGCGCCACTGAACGCGCGCAACTCGGCGCGCCTGCGCACCAACGACGGAATCGTCGAGACCGTGTTGAGGGCCGCGAGCAGGGCGTACGTGACGAAGAACAGCATCGGGACCCCCGAGAGCGCGAGGGCAAGACAGAGCACGCCCGGGTCTGCGGGCAGGTGTGCCCACGCTCGCAGACGAGCACGCGCGTCCTCGCGCGCGGCGGTGGGGCTCGGCGCTGCCCGGCCGGAGCCCTCCGGGTCCGATCGGCACCGCAGCTGCTCGCCGAGGATCTGGCTGAGGAACCGAGTGGAGGAGGCGACGCCGTACACGAGGGGCACGACGAGCAGCCCGCGGGGCAGGTCGGGCAGGAAGCGGGCGAAGTACACGAGCACGCAGGCGTGCATCGCGCCGTGGCGGGCCTGATCGCTGACGTGGTCGAGCCACTCGCCCGCGGGCCCGCCGCCGCCGCGCAGGCGGGCGAGCTGGCCGTCCGCGGAGTCCAGCGCGTAGCCCGCGGCCATGAGCGCGCCGATCAGGATGCCGAGCGGCACCGACGGGGCCAGCAATACGAGCAAGGCCAGTCCGAGGACGGAGGCCACCATGCTGAGCCCGGTCACCTGATCGGGAGTGAGGCCTAGAACGTACGAACCGGCGGCGAGGCGACGCCCGATAGGTCGATTCACCCAGCGGGTGTAGGGCGGCACACCGAGTCCCGGCTTCTGCGCCGAGGCCAGCCGATCGACCGCGTGCCGGTATTCCAGGATGAGGTTCATCGCCCGCCCCTCCTGCGTGCTCGCCACCGTGCCCTCACAGGACCGTCCATTCGCGCAGGAGCAGTTCCTCGGCGCTCAAGGACGGATCGGCGAACCAGCGCCGGGGAGCGATGACGGGTCGATCTGATGTTGCGGGCGCTCCGAGCCAACCGGCCCACCAGCTGAACGAACTGTTGGCGATGACCCGCGCCCGACATGCGGCCATCAGGACGATCTCGGCGCCGTCGGTTTTGGTGAGCCCCGGCTCACACCAAACATCCTCGGGTCCGGCGAGGTGCTCGCGCACCCAGGCCACGTCGTCGCTGAACCACATCACGCGACGAAGACCTCGGCGTGCCAGTTCCTCGCGAGCCGCTTCGTAGTAGGAGATGCCCAGAGCACCGTTCGTCGCGGCGGCCGCGGCGTCGGTCACGTAGTCGCCGCGCCGGACGTGAATCGCCGCGGTGTCGGGATCGTTCAACAACTCGGCGTGGCGACGCGCGCCGGCGGGCGTCAATCCGCGGCGCAACTCCTGGAGGATCTGCTCACGGACCAGTCCGGCCACCGGGGCGAACCACGCCGGCGACTGGAAGTAGCCGACGAGGTAACACGGTGAGGATGCGTCGGTGATTGGATCGCTCGTCGCCGCCAGGTCCGTGTCGGTCAACGTACGAATCCCCGGGGTGCGGCGGCCGGCGCGATGCACGGCCGCGAGGGCGACGCCGACCGGACGCGCGAGCCGTGGCCAGCCGTCCACGAGGTGGCCGAGGGCGAGCGGGCGGTCGCCTCGGCACCGGACGGAATCCAGCACGAGGTCGACGCCTCGTGACCGCAACGCGCTGCCGAAGGCCCACTGAAAGAGCTGGTTGCCGATCCCGCCCTGCGCGGCGAGCACAATGCGGCGGCGAGGATCCCAACAGGTCGCCGGCCGCGGGCGAGCCGGCGCGGTCGTGATCGCGGTGGCGGTATGCGCCGTGTCGAGGTCCCCCACAGGTGCCAACGTACACGCGAATCCTATTGGTAACTAACAGTTCTCGTGTGTATGGTATAGCGACGGCTGCGCATCGACGCAGCGATTCGGGACGTCCGAGCGGCCCAGGGGATCTCAAGGGGCCGGACGTCCGGGGCGGTTGAGGGTGGGGAGAACTCGAAATGGGTAGGTCTTGTCGTCATGCCCGCGGGCGGCTGGTGCTCGTGGGGGCGATGGCGGTCAGCGCAGCCGTGGGCGCCGCCGGATGTCAATATCCGCCCGGGGTGTCCGTGGCCACCGGTGCTCCCGCGACCTCGCCGGGCACGACGACGGACGGTGACGGCGCTCTTCAGGATCCGTCTGCGTCGCCGAGCCTCGCCGAGGAGGCGACTCCGTCGGGACCAGCGAAGACGACCACTCTCGGATCCGCCGGGGACGACCCGGCGTCGTCGCCGGCTACCGGGCCGGGCAGGCCTGAACCATCGCAGCCCTCCGCCACCACGCTGCTTCCGGGCGGCGCGGCGGACGGCGCTGCTGCGCCCCCGGCCGCCGCCGGACCCGCCGATCTACCCCTGGTTCCGGCGCGCTCGGCGTGGGGAGAGCTGGACACGACCGCCGAGGCCAAGGAGGTCGCCGGGCGGCTGCAGGCGTTCCTCGCAGAGGTCGACAAGGCGAACGCCCGGGGCAGCACCGATCAAACGGCCGTGCGAGATCTGTCGCAGGGATCCGCCCGCGCGGAGATCGAGAACTCGCTGGTCGAGATGGAGCTGGAAGGGTACCGGCAGCGAGGGGCCACGCGGCTTCTCGGCCTCTCGGTGCACCGCATGAAGCCTCCCGTGCAGCGGCTGGTCGTCGTCTGCGTGGACGACTCCGAGGTCGAGATCGTCGCGGATAACGGCTACGTCGTCCGACCCGCCTCAAAGATCTCTCGGGCGACCCTCCACGAGTACACGATGCTGCGCGTCGCTCGGGATTGGCGGGTGCTCAAGCACGATATGCCGGACGATCCTGACTGCGGACCCGTCCGATGACGCCGCCGTCGACAGGGGCCGGCCCGCTCGTGAGTTCGCGCAGACACCGGGCGAAGGGCCTGCGTCCGATCGTCGGCGCCGCGTCGCTCGCGATGACGCTGGGGCTCGTCTCTACGGTCCCCGTGAGGGCCGCCTCGCCCGAGGTGACGCCGGACGGCCGGTCCATGGCCAGCGCCGCTGCCTCGTGTTGGGAAGTCAAGCAACGGGATCCGGCAGCGGCGGACGGAATCTACTGGCTGGTGACGCCGACCCTCGTGCGGCCGGATCAGTTCTGGTGCGACATGACCACGGACGGAGGCGGCTGGGTGTTGATCGGCCGTGGCCGGGAGGGGTGGCGCGCGGAGTATGAGGGGCTGGGCACCAGCGACCAAGTGCGTCAGTCGGTCACCGGCCCGGCCGCGTTCCCGACCAGGCAGCTGGCCTCGACAGTGGTCGACGGCCTGCTCGACGGAGGCAGGGTCGACGCGTTGACCGATGGGGTGCGCGTGCGTCGGGCCACTACCGCGGACGGAAGCGGCTGGCAGAACCTGACGCTGAAGCTCAAGAGCAGAGACCGGTGGGTCTGGACGTTCCGGGCCCGTCACCCCGCCACGGTGTCCTTCGACGGCGCCGCTGGGATCAACGGCAACACCTTTCAGGTGGGCCAGGACAACGGTCTGCGGCGATTGGACACGAACGTCACCGCCAACCAGGGCTGGACCAGCGGCTTCGCGTACGGCCCGCAGATCACTGGCAGCCCGTCGCCGACGTCATACCTGTGGTCGGCGGGCACTGGAGTCGGGTCAGCCCGCCCGTTCGCCCAGGTGTATCTGCGTCCCCGGCTGCTGACGACCGACCGCAACTGGGGAACGCTGCCTGACGGAGGGCTCCCCGCCTCCATCCGGACACCGCTGCCGGAAACGGGCGCGATGCCCGCCCCGTGGGGCGTCGCAGGCCTGGCGGGGAACAACGGGCAGGACGGCGAGATGCGCAGCGAGGTCCAGGACTTCGCGCAGGTCGGCGACACGATGTATGTGGGCGGAAACTTCAAGACCGTCCAGCGAGACGAGGCGGGGACCGGCGCGGTGGCCCAGCCCTTCCTCGCGGCGTTCAACGCACGCACCGGAGAGTTCATCTCCGCGTTCCGCCCCCGCCTGGACAACCAGGTGAAGGCCCTGGCGGCCCTGCCTGACGGGCGACTCGCCGTAGGGGGCGAGTTCGCCACCGTGGACGGCCAGGCGCAGGGCGGCCTCGCGGTGCTGAATCCCGTGACCGGCGCACTCGATCGGAGCTTTCCCGCGGTGGTGGAGAACCGCCTCACCACGGGTGTCAACAGCGTGCGCTCCCTCAAGGTGGCCAACGGCCACCTCTACTTGGCGGGGGCGTTCACGCACGTCACTGGAGCAGGGTCGACGGTGTACTCGCGCAGCGGGGCCCGGATCTCGCTGTCGACCGGCAGGCCGGACGGTGGGTGGAACCCCAACCTGAACGGGACGGCGACCGAAGTCACGCCCGCGGCCGACGGGTCGAGGGTCTACTTGACGGGCTATTTCACTACGTCTAACGGGCTTGACGCTCTCAAGATGGCGGCCGTGGGCACCGGCGCCGGGGCCCCGGTCATCCCGTGGGCGAGTCGTTTCAGCGTGCCTGCCGGACAGAACAACACCTTCCAGTTCACGGTGACGGAGACTCCGTCGCGCGTCTTCGTCGGAGGGTCCGAACACAGCGCCTTTTCGTACGACCGGGCGAGCCTGCAGTTCCGCGCCGGCGCGATCTCGATGGCCGGCGGAGATTTCCAGACGAGCGTGGCCGACCCCAGCACCGGAGTTCTGTTCGCCGGCTGCCACTGCGACGACTTCCTCTACTCCGGCCCGACCACCTATGGCTGGCCGTCCGCGTTTGCGCAGGGTGACCGGTTGGGCTTCGTCGGTGCCTGGGACGCGGCCACGATGACGTTCCGCCCCGAGTTCAACCCGGTCTTGCGCGCGCGCAAGGGGTATGGAGCGTGGGCCAGCGCCGTCGACTCCGAAGGCGTCCTGTGGATCGGCGGCAGCTTCGACCGGGCGATGAACGTCCGAGGACTGACGCAGTTCGCGGGAGGGTTCGTCCGCTACGCGCCGCGCGACGTCACGGCGCCACCGGCTCCGACCGGGCTGACTTCTACCGCCGCCGGCTCGCAGGTGCGCCTCGACTGGGCCGGGGTGAGCGAGCAGGGGGTGACGTACGAGGTGCTGGAGGGCGCGCGCGTCGTCGCGGCGACCTCAAGCACCAGCGCCGGCCTGCCGATACCGTCCTCGGCGCGCCGGTACGCGGTCCGCGCCGTCGACGCGGCGGGCAACCGCTCCGCCTCGACGGCAGCCCTGTCGTTCGACCCTGCGTCGGTCCCCGTCGAAGTGACCCTCCTGGACTCGGGCGCAATCTGGCGTTGGCGCTGGTCCGGCGTCACGGTGCCGACGGGTTGGAACGACGTCGCGTTCGAGGACTCCTCCTGGGCGTCAGGCGCCGCCCCCCTCGGCTTCGGCGCCGGCGGCCTTGCCACGACCGTGACCACCGGAGATACGACCCGTCCGATCTCGATGCAGTTCAGGACGAAGGTCGCCGTCAATGACCCGGCCACCTTGCGCGAGGCGCGGCTGTCCGTCGTCGTCAACGACGGTGCGATCGTGTTCCTCAACGGTGTGGAGATCGGCCGTAAGAACCTCCCGCCGGGAACCGTCACGCAAGGCACCTACGCCACCGCGGCGCCGCGTGAGGCCGCGGCGGTGGCGGACCCGCTCGTGATCGATGTCCCGGCGGGGCGCCTTCGCGCCGGCGACAACGTGATCGCGGTCCAGACCCACCTCAACTACCGGTCGACGCCGGACGCGAGCCTGCACGCCCGTCTCGTCGCCACACGTCTGTCGTGAAGTGGGTGAAGCGGGCGGACGCGACACCGCCGACCGTCACGGTCATCGTGTGCACCAGGGATCGACCCCACCTGCTGGAACGCGCGGTGCGTTCCATCCTGGCCCAGGACTATGCCGGTTCGGTCCGCTGCCTCGTGGTGTTCGATCACTGCGACGTCACGTCGATCGCGGCCCCGTCGCCGTTCGATCGACACTCGCTGACCCTCACGCGCAACGGGGGGACGCCGGGCTTGGCCGGTGCCCGGAACTGGGGTCTGGCTCGGGCCGACGGAGACCTCGTTGCCTTCTGCGATGACGACGACGCCTGGGAGCCGGGGAAGCTCAGCGCCCAGGTGGCCCTGCTGGAGGCCCACCCGGACGCGATTCTCTGCTGCACAGGCATACGGATCATCACCCATGAGGGAACGGTGGAGCGCACCCCTCCGGCACGAGTGGAGCTGGCCGACCTTCTGCGCACACGCGTCGCAGCCATCCACCCGTCGTCCTTCCTGATGCAACGGACGGACCTCGTGGAGCGCCTCGGCGGGATCAACGAGGAGGTCCCCTATTCGTACGGTGAGGATTACGATTTCCTCCTGCGCGCGAGCCGGCACGGGTGCGTCGTGAGCGTCCCGGCGCCGCTGACCGTCGTCTATTGGGACCGCCTGTCGTTCTTTTCCGCCCGGTGGGATTCGGTGGCGGCGGGGCTGTCATACATCCATGACGCCTTCCCCGAATTCGCGAGCGACCGCCGTGGTCGGGCCCGTGTCCGCGGCCAAGTGGCATTCGCGCATGCCGCCCAGGGCCGGCGGCGAGACGCCCTGCGGTGGGCCGGACGCAGCCTCGCCGACGACCCCCGGCAGCTGCGCGCCTACGGGGCGCTGGCCGTGGCGGCCGGTGCTGCATCCCCGGACACCCTCCTCGAACGGGTCAACAGGACCGGGAGAGGCCTGTGACCGACCGCAGCCTCGTGCGGCTAAGCCCGCGAGGCCCTGTCGACCCGGGGATCGCGCAGGCGCCCTCGTCCACGGGCCGGTCGCTGCGCGGCCCGTTGCTTCGTGCCGGCGTCGTGAGTCTCGCCGCGGTCGCTGCGGGTGCCCTCCTCAACCTGGCGCTGGCGTTGGCGGTGGGTCGGGGCTACGGCCCGGCCGACACGGGTGTCTTCTTCGCGGCGATCGGGATCTTCCTCGTGGCGGGCAACGCTCTGAAGCTCGGCGCCGACACCGGCGTCGTCCGATCGTTAGCTCGCGACAAGGCCCTGGACCTGTCGGGTGACGTCAAGGCGACGCTGGTGGTCGCGCTGCTGCCAGTGGTGGTCGTGGCCCAGGCGGCCGCGGGCGTCGTGTGGGCCGTCGCCCCGTTGCTGCTCGACGCGGAAGAGAGCGTGAGTCTTCTCCGTGCGCTGGCGCCGTTCATCCCCCTCTTCGCCGTGCTGTCCGTCCTGACCTCGGCGACGCGTGGGCTCGGTGGCGTCGGGACGTTCGCGGTCGTGCAGAACGTTCTCCTCCCCCTGAGCCGCCTGGCGGGCCTCTGCGCCGCCGCCGTGGCGGGAGCCTCGATCTTCGTCGCGACCTGGGCGTGGGCCGTTGGTCTTCCAGCGCTCGTGATCCTCTCGGCCTGGGTCCTGGGCCGGCGGGTCCGCCCCTTGCCGGGGAGCTACCTCCGGCCGGCGTCGGGGCGTTCGCTGGCGCAGGCGGGACGTGAGTTCTGGTCTTTCGCGCTCCCCCGCGCGGCGAGCGCCGGCATCGAGATCGCACTGGAGTGGCTCGACGTGGCACTGGTGGCGGTCCTCGCGGGTCCGGAAGCGGCGGGCCTTTACGCGATAGCGACAAGACTGGTGAAGATCCCGCTACTGCTCGAGCACGCGATGCGCATCACGGTGGCGCCGCAGATGTCGGCGGACCTTGCTCGAGACGAACGTGCTGCGGTCTCGCGGCTGGTCGGACGAGTCACCGTCGTGCTGGTCGCTGTCGTGTGGCCCTACTTGATCCTCCTGGTCGTGTGGGGTGAGTCCGCGCTGGGACTCTTCGGGCCGGGCTTCGGCGACGGTGTCCCGCTCCTGGCCGCGCTCGGGGTGGGGGTGGCCGTGCGGGCCGCTGCCGGACCCGTGCAGTCGGTGCTGCTGCTGGGTGGACTCAGCCGCGTGCAGCTCATGATCAAGGCGGCGGCGTTGACGGTCTGCCTGGTCGGCAACGTCGCGGCGACGCCGCGTTGGGGCGCTCTCGGGGCCGCGGTCGTCTGGTCGCTCATGACCTGCCTCGACACGGCCCTCGCGGCGTGGCAGGTGCGGACCCGTATGGGCATCGCGTGGCCAGGAGGTCGACCGGGGCAGGGTGTCGGGAGCTGGGCGCGTGCTCTGCCGGCCAGGGACTCGCGGGCGGCGGGAAGTGGTCAGTGGTGAAGGAAGGGGGAGCCATGTCGGGAGCGGGTCCCATGACGGCCGGGGCGCTCTGGGCCACCTGGATGCGCCGGTGGCGCGTGGTCGCCACGTGCGCCCTGCTGGGCTTGTTGGCGGCCGCGGGAGCCTTCGTGGTCCTGCCGACCCGCTACACGGCGACGTCCGACGTGTTGGTCAACCCGGTGTCGGTCACCGCGTCGCAGGGGGCCGCGTCAACGCAGGTGAATATGGCGAGCGAGCGGAGCACCGCCACATCGGGAGAAGTCCTGGAAATGGCCGTGAGCCTGCTCCGGAGCGATGCGGGTGACGGGATCGAGGCAGGTGACGGGAGCGATGCAGCCGCGCTGCGCCAGGCCGTGTCTATCAGCGTGCCGACCGGTTCCTCAGTGCTCCAGGTCAGCGTCACGACGGGAGACTCTGCGCGCACGGTCCGGTGGGCGAATGCCGTCGCGGAGGCGTATCTGCGTCAGCGAGCCGCCGCGGCGACGACGTCGACCCGCCGGATCACCCAGCAGCTTCAGGAGGAGGTCGCGCGGGTCACGCGCGTCCGTGCCACCGCGACTGCAGCGGACCGCTCCCTGTACGACCAGCAGCTCGTCCAGCTGTGGGAGCGACAGCAGAACCTGAACACAGCGGCCACCGACCCAGGGCGCATCCTGACCTCCGCCGCGACGCCGACGGAGACACCGTCGGGATTGGCCGTCTTCCTCGTGGGCGGAGGAGCTCTCGGAGTCCTCGTCGGCGCCGCGCTCGCGCTCGTGCGCGATCGCCGGGATCCTGCCGTTCGGCACCGTGAGTGGCTGCGCCAGGCGCTGCCCCAGGCGGTGCTGGCGGACGACCCGCAGCTTCGCGTGCACGCCCGTCGGATCCTTGCCCTGGCCGCTGCCGCGACGCCTCCAGTGCACCGCGTGGTGCTGATGTCGCCGGATGGACCGCTCCCGCAAGTCTTGCGCGACTACCTGCAGGAGGAGGCCCGACGACTTCGGGACATCGATCACGCCGACCCCACCCCGGCGCTCCCGACGGCACCGCGGATCGTCGACGCCAGCGTCGAGCACGAACCCAACGATCAGGCGCGGTGCATCACGGCGGACGACCTCGTGGTCCTCGAGGTGGGCTCCCGAACCCGGCGTGGCGATGTCGCCCGCGTTGTCGCGGAACTGCTGGTAGTGCGATCTCACGTGCACTACGTGGCCTTCCGCCCCGCGACCGGCTGGGCGCCGTCGGCGATGTCCCCCACCCCGGCCGCTCCCGGGATCGCCGACACCGCAGACCAGCACGCGTTCCGAGTTACCGTCCGACCGGGTCGCGCGCGACGGCAGGAGGTGTCGCCGTGAAGGTGCTGCTGATTGCATCGACGGGGGGCCACCTGGCCCAACTGGCTGAGGTGCGCCGATACTGGCGCGACGTCGAGGTGGAGTGGGTCACGTTCGACAAGCCGGATGCCGCCGCGGCCTGCGGTTCGGAGCCTGTGGTCTGGGCCCACCACCCGACGACCCGCAACCCCCGGAACGCGGTCCGCAACGCCCTCCTGGCTGCCCGAGTCCTGCGGCGCTCGCGACCCGATGTGATCCTCTCGAACGGGGCCGGTGTCGCCGTCCCGTTCTTCGTCGTCGCCCGTGTGCTGCGCATCCGAACCGTCTACCTCGAGGTCTTCGACCGCATCGCGCTACCCACCCTCAGCGGCTTGTTGTGCTATCCCATCGCGGACACGTTCCTCGTTCAGTGGCCGCAACAACGACGCCTGTACCCCAAAGCGAAGCTGGTCGGGCAGGTGTACTGATGAGACAGCTCGAGGGGGAACTCCCCGCGCCGCGACGCTCATACCCCCCGCCCGAGGGTCGCGAGACGCCCGACCGGGAGATCCGCATCATGGTGTCTCTCGGGACCGACCATCACGCCTTCGACCGGCTCGTGCGGTGGGTCGACCACTGGGTGGCCGCGACCCGCTCCCGGGGGTGCTGCGTGCGATATACGGTGCAGCACGGCTCCAGCGCTCCCAGCGCCCTCGCGGCCAACGTGGCTCTGCTGCCGCGGGAGGACATGCTCCGCATGCTCGCCGGACACGAGTTGCTCGTCGTCCAGGGTGGACCCGGATCGATCCGGGATGTCCGTTCCCTTGATCGCATCCCGATCGTCGTGCCGCGCCGGCAGGAGCTCGGGGAGGTGGTCGACAACCATCAGATCGATTTCGCACGATTCATGGCCGAGCGGGGTGAATGCGCGCTGGCCGAGGACGACCAAATGCTTGCGCGTCTTCTCGATGGCTACGCCGCGAATCCGGGAGCCCTGTGCCGTCCCGCACCCGCGACCCACGCGGACGAGACGGCGGAACAGGTGCGACGAGCCCTCATGGACACGGCCGGTCGGCCTGTCGGGAGGTTTGACGCGCGCGGGGCCATGCACGCGCTGGCTCGTATGCGGGCCCACCGGATGATGCACCGATGAACCTCGCCCTCCCCCCGACGGCCGGCGCGCCCTCCCTGCCCGCTTCGCGCGGCGTCGCCGGCGTATTGACCACAGGGCTGCCAGGGTGGCCGATCGCCGCGGTGTTGTGGGGCATGCCGCTGTGGTGGGTGCTGGGACTCACGCCCTTCATCTCCTTCCTCGCCTTCACCGTCATGGGATTGCTCTTGGTGGGATCACATCGGGTGGTCCTGATGCCGGGCACGTTGCCGCTCCTCGCTCTCGTGGGCTGGACGCTCGCGTGCGCCGTGATGCTCGACTCGACCCTCCAGCTCGTCGGATTCGGCTTCCGCTGGGCGATGATCGCCGCGGCGGTCGTCGTCCTCGTGTACGTGACGAATTCGCGTGTCACCGAAGGCGCGCTCCTGGGTGGAGTCGCTGTGATCGGGGCCCTGGTCGTCGTGGGCGGCTGGCTCGGCCTGCTCGTCCCGCACGGGGGGTTCGTGACCCCCATGGCGAGGGTCATGCCGGCAGCGTTGTGGGACAACGAGCTCGTACGGGATCTCCTCGCGCCGAGCTTCGCCGAGGTGCAGCAACCGTGGGGTGCCGACGAACCCTTCCTCAGGCCCTCGGCGCCCTTCCCCTACACGAACGGTTGGGGCTGCGCGATCGCCCTCCTCGTCCCATCGCTGATGGCCTTCCGGGAACGGTGCGCCTCCTTCTGGATGCGAGCCGCCGTCTGGGGTGGCCTCGCGGCCACCATTCCGCCGGCGATCGCCACGCGCAACCGGGGAATGTTGCTGATCCTCGGCGTGATCGTGGTCGCGCAACTGATCGGCCTGGCGTGGGGCGGCAAAGCGCGCTCGTTCACCATGCTGGCATCGGTCACCACGCTCGGCGTCGCCGCCTTCGTCGCGATCGGTGGATGGGAGCGGATCCAGGAGCGTCAGGCGCTCAGCGACACGACGGCCGGTCGAGCTTCCATCTACTCCAAGACCTGGGAAACCGTGCTGAACTCGCCGGTGCTCGGTTTCGGTGCGCCTCGGCCGTCCCCGGAGATCGGAATCTCCCTGGGAACCCAGGGAGCTTGGTGGACCCTGCTGTTCTCGTACGGATTCGTCGGCGTCGGACTCTTCCTCGCGTTCCTTGTGCGCGTGCTGTGGACGACTCGCGCCGCTGCGTACTCCGGGACTCGCACTGACGGCCTGTGGCTGCACAGCCTGCTGGTGGGTGCGCTCGTGGCCGGCTTCTTCTACGGCTTCGACAACATCCACTTCCTGCTGATCATGGTCGCGTCGGCCATCCTTCTGCGGCGGCGTGCCGCAGCCGACACCGCGTCCTTGAGGCTTCCCTGACCTGCGCCTTCAGCGTCCCAGGAGGGTCGTGGCCGGCCGTCTCCCGAAGATAGGGTGAGCGCGGAAGGGGTGGCTCAATGTCGTACGAACGCTCGCTGGCCGCGGCCGCGCGCCTGGAGGAGCTGGTCCCCGGGGGGGCCCATACCTATGCGAAGGGGCCGGATCAGTACCCGGCGGACTGCGCGCCGCTCATCGCCCGCGGCCGCGGCTCGCACGTGTGGGACGTGGACGGCAACGAGTACGTGGAGTACGGCTCCGGGCTGCGCTCGGTGATTCTCGGTCACGCGCACCCGCACGTGAACGCCGCGGTGCGCGACCAGCTTGACGACGGGTCGAACTTCGTCCGTCCGAGCCTGCTGGAGCTGCAGGCTGCCGAGGACTTCCTGGCCGCGGTGCCGACGATGGACATGGTGAAGTTCGCCAAGAACGGCTCGGACGTCACGACGGCGGCAGTGAAGCTGGCGCGGGCACATACCGGCCGGAATCTGGTGGCGATCTGCCGTGACCAGCCGTTCTTCTCCACCGACGACTGGTTCATCGCCCACACCCCGATGGCGGCCGGGATCCCGCAGCCCATCGCCGACCTGACCGTTGACTTCCCCTACGGGGATCTGGGCGCGCTCGAGGCGACCTTCGACGCGCACGAGGGGCGGATCGCCGCCCTGATCCTCGAGGTGGAGTCGGCCGCGTGCCAGCCCGAAGCCGGCTACCTGCAGGGGTTGCTCGACCTCGCGCATCGCCGGGGGGCGCTGGTGATCTTCGACGAGATGATCACGGGGTTCCGGTACGCGCTGGCCGGCGCGCACGCGACCCACGGCGTGATCCCGGACCTGGCGACGTTCGGCAAGGCGATCGGCAACGGGTACGCGGTGTCGGCCCTGGCGGGTCGCCGCGAGGTGATGGAGCTCGGCGGCCTGCGCACCGACGCCGACCGGGTCTTCCTGCTGTCGACGACGCACGGCGCGGAGGGCACCGGTCTCGCGGCGCTCCGAGCGACCATCGAGGTGCACCGGCGCGAGGACGTCTCCGCGCGCCTGGGTGCCGTTGGGGCGCAGTTGCGTGAGGCGGTGGAGGGGGTGGTCGCCGCGGCCGGTTTGGGCGAGTACGTGCAGGTCAAGGGCGCCGACTGCAACCTGGTGTACGTGACCCTCGACGCCGATCATCTGCCGTCACAGCCGTTCCGGACCCTGTTCATGCGGGGGCTGATCCACGGCGGGGTGGTCGGGCCGTCGTTCGTGGTGAGCACGGCGTTGAGCGCGGAGGACGTCGGGCGCACGGCGGCCGCTGTGGAGGCGACCTTGCCGATGTATGCCGCCGCGCTGGAGCGCAACGACGCCACCCCGTTCCTCGGGGGCCGCTCGGTCAAGCCGGTGTTCCGCACGCGCGCCTGATCCCGCTGCGCCTGATCGCACCGCGCCTGATCGCACCGCGCCGGCGGGCTGCGGTCCACAGGTCCGATGGAGGGTCCCCTCCGTCCACAGAGGGTCCGTGGTCGATTCGGGAAGCGCCCGGCGGCGCCTACGGTCGTCGCGACGGGGTTGACAGCGACTCCGCCGCCCCGCCCATACTGACGACCATCGGCAGGAGGAGTCCGTCATGAGCCAGACCGACGCCGTGGTGCCGACCAGCGCCCGCTTTGTGATCCTCGATCATCTGGTCACCCATGAGGAGTGGGTGGCCGACTGGTCGCAGCGCGAAGAGATGTATGAGCTGGTGGACGGCATTCCGCTCATGACCCCCAGCGAGCACGCGGACAACGGTGACGCGACGAGCATGCTTCTCCTTCGCCTGGCGCGGGTGCTCGGGGAGGAGTGGAGTTATCCGCAGCATTCCGGCGTCTGCATCCGCTCGCAGCCGCGGATCACCTACCGCATTCCGGACCTCACCGTTTTGCGCCGGGACGCGCCCCGCGACTATCCCCTGGACGCCGCGCACATCGCGCTCGTCGCGGAGGTCCTGTCGCCCTCCACTCGCGAGGAGGACCTGGGGCGGAAGAGGCGCGACTATGCGTCGGTGTCCCTTCCGGCGTACGTCGTGGTCGATCGCGCGGGTGCGCCCCGGCTGAGGGTGTGGACGCGCCCCGTCGACGGGGACTACACGAGCGAGCAGGCCGGCGAGAGCGTCACCCTGGACGTCGCCGGCGAAACCATCACCCTGCGGGCGGACGACCTCATCCGCTGAGGGTCCGGGGCCTCAGGACACCCCCACCTCGCGCAGCCGGGGTAGCGGGACGAAGAACCGTGTGTCCCGCAGGCCCATGTCGCGTAGCTGGGCGATCACCTCGTCGGCGATGTCCCAGGTCAGGATCATCACCTCGTCGGGAGCCGCGGCGACCAGGTCCTCCGGAGAGACGATCGGCAGCCCCACGCCCGGGATCCGGCGGCCGTGCTTGGCCGGTGACAAGTCCGCCACCATCGGCAGCAGATCCGGTCCTACGCCGCTGACGCCCAGCAGCGTGCAGGCCTTGGAGCCCGCCCCGTACGCCGCGACGCGAACCCCCTCCTCGCGCGCCCGGCGGAGGTGCTGGACGAATTGGGCCACCGTGCTACGGGCCAGCCGATCCAACGCCCGGTAGCCCTCCTCGTCGACCGCACCCCCCTCACGCTCCTGCTGCAGGATGTCCGTTACGTCAGAGCTCGGAGGCCCTGCGGCGTCCGCCCGCCGCGCGGCCACCACCAGGCACCCCCCGAAGACGTCCTCCGTCCAGGCGTCGACGACCCTCAGGCCGTGTCGCTCGCACGCTCGGCTCCAGGAGGTCAGTGAGAAGTAGAGGGGGTGCCCGTGCCGGACCGTGTCGAATTGGCCCTGCACCAGTTGTTTCAGCGCGTGGTGGAACTCGATGACCAGAAGCCCGTCGTGGGCCAGGGCTTCGACGCGCTTGGCGAGCTCGGGCTCCAGCTCTTCGGCGTGGATGATCGACTGGTTGTCGACGACCAGCTGCGCCGGAACCCGGGTGGCCTCTCCTGCGGCCCGCTCCACGCGGGTCGCGTCGACGCAGCCTGCGTCCAGCAGCGCCGGGAGCCAGGATCCGCCGTGGTGGCTCGCGAACTCACGCACCGTCGTCCCTGCTCCGAGTCCGAGCCGCTGCAGCACGCGGCCCGAGGCCTCGACCGCGTGCCGCTGCAGGGTCGCGCTCTCGACGGCCAACGGCTCCTGGGGCGCGGGCGAGATGTGGTCGAGCTGTACGAGGGAGCAGTCGGCGCACATCGTCAGCGCCAGGGGCCAGCACGGGTCGGGGGCCATGTCACTCAGGGGCGGGAAGTGGTCGGAGGCCGGTTGCGAGCCCAGGTCGAGCACCAGGGACAGCCGGGACGAGCCGCAGCCGCGGCATTCCGTCACCGGAGTGGCCGCGCCCGCGCCTCCGTCCTCGGTCGATGTCTGCGTCCGGGCCTTCGTCATGCGTGGCTCCTTCGGGTCCCGGTCCGTGGGGTGGTGGTGTTGGTGGGCGGCAGGTTCCGTGAACTCACAGGGCGAGCACCATCTTCTCGGCGCGGAAGGCCTCCGCGTAGCGCGCCCGGCACTCCATACCGCGCAGCCGCGCCAGCGCCGCGAACGTTTCCGCGTCCCACCAGTCCTTGCCCCGCTGACTGATGTGGTGCGCGTCCAGGGCGGCCCACTTCGCCGCGACCTGCTCCTCCGTGAGGGGCACGTACACGTTCGCGCCGGACGACCCCAGGTCGCCGTCCCACTTGGGCACCTCGAACCCCAGGACGAGGTGGTCCCGGAAGGCGGTGGGGGCGAACTCACCCAACGACCGGTGATCCTGATGGGCGTCGAAGCGGTGATGCGTGAGGACAACGTCCCAGGACTCGCGCGAGAGTGCGGCCAGAATGTCCTTCACCGCGTCGAAGTGCGAGGGCAGCCGGGTGTCCGGCAGGTCGTGGACGTCGAGCGTGAGTTGCGCCGGGGCGCACAGTGCTTCCAGGCAGGCCCGGGTCTCCCGCGCCCGCTGGGGCGTCGAGCACAGGACCACGCAGTGCACGCTCAGCCCGTGGTCATCAGCCGCCCAGGCAGCCAGCGTGCCGCCCGCACCGATCTCGATGTCGTCGCAGTGCGCTCCGATGGCCAGCACCCGCCGAGGTCCGAGCTCTGCGGTGCGATGGCCGAGGCGGATCGGCAGCACCTCAGCGTCCCGACAGCGGGTACGGGGTGTCGCGGGTTCCGGAGCCCGCCCGCTCGCACGGCCTCCGCCACACCTCCCAGGGGGCATGGCCAGTGAGCGACAGCTGCTCGAGGGCGGCGCGCTCCTTGACTGTGTCCGCGGGCATCCAGAAGCCGTCGTACGGGTAGGCCATCACCTTGCCGTCGTGCGCGAGACGGGTGAGCGTGTCGGCGACGAGATCGCGCCCCGGCTCCAACTCGTCGAGCACGGCCCGGCGCATCACGAAGTACCCGCCGTTCTCCCGCAGCTTCAGCGTGGCCACGGAGTGGATGTCGCTGACGCGCCCGCCGTCCTCGCACTCGACGACGTGGAAGGCCGACTGAGGGGGAACCGCGAGGAGCGAGGCCAGGGCATCCGATGCCTGGAACCGCTCGATCACCTGGTCCAGGGGGGCGTCGGTCAGGACGTCGGCGTAGTTGGCAAGGAAGAACTCGTCGTTGCCGAGGTGGTCGCGCACCCGGCGCAGGCGCTCCCCGATCGGTGTGTCGATGCCGGTGTGCAGGAAGGTGATCCGCCAATCGGCGATGTCGGTCGCGAGCGGCGTGACGCGACCGGCGTCGATCACGAAATCGTTGGAATGGGTCTCCTCGTAGTCCAGGAAATACCGGGAGATGTGATGCGCCCCGTAGCCCATGGCCAGGATGAATTCGCAGTGGCCAAAATGCGCGTAATAGCGCATCACGTGCCAGATCAGGGGCCGGTCCCCCACCATGACCATGGGTTTTGGGACGTCATCGACTCCGTCGCGCATCCGCATCCCATAGCCCCCGCAAAACAGCACGACCTTCACGACGCCCCCTGTTCACCCGAGATGTTGCCACGCAGATCCCCCACTGGTGCCATCTGCAACGACCGTCCGAGACGGTCACGGGGCGATGATATCCAGATCCGGTACGGCATAGACCAGCTGGCCACCCCATCGTGAGACGTAGGCGAGTTGTGCAGTGATCTCGGCGCGCAGATTCCACGGTAGAACCAGGATGTAATCGGGCTGGGCCTCGTCGATCGCCTCGGGGGCGAGCACCGGAATGCGACTTCCGGGCAGGAACTTGCCGTGTTTGAACGGATTGCGGTCCACCGTGAATTCCAGCAGGTCCCCCCGGATGCCGCAGTGGTTCAGCAGCGTGTTGCCCTTCCCGGGCGCCCCATAGCCCACCACCCTCTTGCCGTCCTCCTGGGCCTGCAGGAGGAACCGCAACAGGTCGCGCTTCACCCCCGCGACGGCCGCCTCGAAGCCGTCGTGACCCGCGAGGGTGTGCAGGCCCGCGGCAGCTTCCCGCTCGAGGAGGTCTGTCACGGCGGTCGAAGGCTGGCCGGCCGCCTCGCGGTGCCGGCAGTAGATCCGCAGCGACCCCCCGTGCGTGGCCAGCTCCTCCACGTCGATCACCACCAGGTCCCCCAGCGCGACCGCGCGCTGCGCGGTGAGCAACGTGTAGTACTGGAAGTGTTCGTGGTAGATCGTGTCGTACTGGCGCTGCTCGATCAGCCGCATCAGGTGCGGGAACTCCATCGTGAGCGTCCCGCCGGGGGCCAGCAGCGCCGCCAGCCCGAGCGTGAAGTCGCGCAGGTCCGGGACGTGGGCGTAGACGTTGTTGGCCGCGACCAGGTCCGCCCTGCCGTGCCTGGTGGCGATCTCCGCTCCGGTCTCCTCCCCGAGGAAGCACACCTCCGTGGGAATCCCCGCCTCGATCGCGGCCGCCGCGGTGTTGGCGGTTGGTTCGACCCCGAGGCAGGGGATCCCCGCGTCGCGGAAGTGCCGCAGCAGGTAGCCGTCATTGCTCGCGACCTCGATGACCCGCGAGTCCGGTCCCAGGTCGTACCGGTCGATCATGGCCACTGCGTAGCGTCGCGCGTGCTCCACCCAGGATGTGGAGTAGGAGGAGAAGTAGGCGTAGTCCGCGGTAAAGATGTCTTCCGCAGGGATGACCTCTGGCACCTGGACGAGCAGGCACTCCTCGCAGATCCGCACATGCAGCGGATAGGCCGCCTCCCCCCGCTCGGCGTCCTGCGCCGACAGGATCGCTTCGCAGGGCGGCGAGGCTCCCAGATCGACGAACGTGCGGTGCAGCGGGGCGCCGCAGATGCGGCAGGCGAGGTCGTTCATGCGGGCATCATCCCGCATCTCAGCGACCGGAATCCGGTGGTGGGCAGCGCGGATCCCGAGGTGAGCGGCATCATGCGCGATGGCACACCGGAGTCGGCCCCTGGATCGGAGGGCCTGGCTAGGATGACCGAAATCGGTCTGGAGTCTTGACGTCTGCAGCGGGAACCGGCGCCAGGGGGCGCTTCGTCCGTCCACGGGCAGGCTCTCGCGGAGGTCCGGCGCTGACCGGTCGGCAGTGATGAGGGGAGCGCACGTGATCTCGGGCAGCCTCACGGGGGTCGGCAGGGACGCTGCCCCCCGGGTGGGCATCGTGATGCCGACGTACCTGCGGCCGGACCTCCTGCGGCTCGCCCTCGCCTCGGTGCAGGCCCAGACCTTCACATCGTTCCTCGTGTACGTCTGCGACAACGGGGACGACCCGGAAACCCGGCGGGTGGTCGATGAATTGGCGGATCACCGGTTCCTGTACGTCGCGCGCCCGCACAACCTCGGCATGCTCGGCAATGTGCTGCAAGGGTTTCGAGAGGCCGGAACCGAGCTGATTCTGGAGCTCGATGACGACGACCGGCTGCTGCCCGACGCCCTGGAGCACCTGGTGGCACCGTTCGACGAGTTCGAGGATCTCGTCCTCTCGTTCGGCGACCTCTGCATCGTGGACGAGACCGGAGCGGCCGTGCCTCCGGAGGTGGCGTCGGAGACGGTCTCCTCCGCCAGGAGTCTCACGCCGGGCATCCAGCCGAGGTTCCGGGAGATCGCGGCGCGCGGCTTCATCGAGACCCCGGCCGTGTTGGTGCGACGCGACGTGCTGGTGGCGATGGACTTCCCGGCGGAGGCCGGCACCGCGTACGACCTGCATCTATGTATTCAGGCGGCACGAGCCGGCGGGGACGCGTACTACGTGGGGCGGCCAGTCGTGCGCTATTGCGTCCACGACGGCGCCGACAGCGAACTCAACTATCCGGATCAGCTGGCCGCGGCCGAGTTTGTCCTCCTCATGGCGAGGTCGGGTGCCATCGGCGAGGAGAAGCACGTGCTCGCCGAAGAACTCGCGAATATCCGCGTCGAGCAGATTCGCACCGCCCTCCGGCGGCGCGAGTGGCGGATGGCCGCCGGACACGCGCGTCAGGCGTTCAGCGACTCCCCGGGTGCGCGTGTGACGATGTCCTGGTACGCGCGCGTACGAATCAGGCCGCATCTGCGCCCGTCCAGACATCGTCGGCGAAACTCGACGGAGTGGGATCCAGGGAGGGCGTCAGAGGCTGCGCTCGGCTCCGTCGAGGCGCCGGCGCCACCACCGCGCCGCGGGCGGGAAGGCGGTCATGCTGGCGTAGCGGCTCCGTAGTTTCCAATCCCGCGGGACCATCGCCGAGGCCTCTCCGAACAAGCGACGAGCCGTCCCGTACTCGCCGCGCGCGAGCGCCTCCTCGGCCTGCCGTTGGAGGGCGCGCGGGGATCCGTTGCGCAATCGGAGATCGAGGAACTGGCGGCAGGGCTCGTCCATCCCGGCGCCGTGCTCGGCACGCGCGCGCCGCAGGAGCCGGTCCTCCGCCTCGATCATGGCGTCGGCGTTGGCCGACAGGCTCCCGGGCCGCCACCGATACAGCGCCTGCGGCTTCGGCTGGAACACGGCCTCGACGCCGGTGTAGATGGCTCGCAACCAGAGGTCCCAGTCCTCCGCGCACCGGAACGTCTCGTCGCATCCGCCCAGGTCCAGATAGAGCTGGGTGGGAAACATCATGAAGGCGGAGAGGAAGTTGCCCTGCAGGATGGCGAGCCGTTGGTCGGCCTGGGGCGGGAAGTGCGACGCAGCCATCGTGCGGAAGATGCTCACGCCCTCCGGGCGCAGGAAGTAGGCGTTGCTCGCTGCCGCGCGCCGCCCGCCGCCTGCCGCCTGCCAGCGCGCGAGCAGACGCTCGAGGTACTGCGGAAGCAAGATGTCGTCGGCGTCCACGAAGGCGACCAGGTCGCCGGTCGCCAGTCGGGCACCCGCGTTGCGGGTCGCGGACAACCCGGCGTTGTCCTGGCGGACGTGCCGCACCTTCGTCTCGTAGGCGGCCAGCAGGGCGGGCGTCTCGTCGGTCGACCCGTCGTCGACCACGACGATCTCGACACGGGGGTAGGTCTGCGTCAACACGCTGGTCAGGGTCCCGCCGAGGGTGTCGACCGAGTTGTAGGCGGGGACGACCACGGTGATGAGTGGTTCGGAGGACGCCACGGCACCTTTCCCTCACGCGACGGACGGTGGCCTCCTTACTCTATGGCGCGGGAGTGCCGGCACGGCCTATCCGCGCGGCGGGGTCCGGCAGGGTGTGGCCTACGTCGCGGCGCCGTGGACTGGCGGCCGCTCGCCGGCCGGGCCGTCGGTGCTCGGGTCGATGAGCCAGAAGCGTTCGAACTCGGGCAACGTCGAAGCGCTGTCGAGTGGGCCGTGCGGCGAGGGCACCGCGAGCAACTGGCTCGCGTAGGCCCTGATCGCCGACGCCTTGCGCTCCCGGTCCACGACCAGGTGCTCCGCGCGGGTCACGACGCCGTGGACGGAGCCGGCGTGCGCCACCGCATCGTCAGCGGGCTTCCCCCAGGCGTACGGGAGTTCCTCGTAGAGGGCCACCGTCACGTCGGGTAACTCGGGCAGCAGAGCCAGGACGACGTCCCGGACGTACTCGTGATCCTCGTGGATCACCGAGATGGCGCGTCGACTCAGGCGGCGCGCGCGCGCCATGGCGAAGGACCGGCCCACGGGGCCCGTGGCGCGCACGAGAGCGCGTCGCACTCGTTTCACGGGGCTGGGCGGGGCGAGGGGGGCGCCGGAGTCGGCCGACGTACGGCCGGCGCCGGCGGGAACAGCGACGATAGCGGGCCCGTCTTCGACCTCGACCCACTCCTGAACGTACTTCCGGATCACGCTGTCCTCGTCGGTGCGGGGCGAGGCGAGGTAGGAGGTGTCCAGGAGACCCAGGTAGTCGCGTCGCACGGGCAGGTCGGCGAAGGCGGCCTCGTCCTCGAGGTGGCGCGCCGCCATGGCCGACGTCGAGTCGGTGAACCCGCAAAGCCTGTCCCATTCCGTGGTGACAGGACTGGCGGGATGTCCGTCGAAGACCGTCACGACGGTGGATGAGCGCCGTGCGCTGAACAGGGAGAAGGCGGACAGGATCGCGTCGTCCAGGTGGGGGGACAGCACGAGGAGTCGGCGGTCGTGCTCGAGGAGTGGGTTCAAGGTCCGCAGCTTTCCGTAGCGTCCGGCGGTGGAGGACAGACCCGTCGCGCGGCGCACGCGAGGGGCCGAGGTCCTCGGGATCGAACGGCGCCCGAGGCTAGCAGCCCGCCCTGTCCGGCTTCTGTGAGTACCGGCTATTCAGTGGGGGATTCATCGCCGTTCGACCGTACGCTCGGTGACGGTCATCTTCGTATGTCGTGCGGGTCCCGGGCGAACGACCCACCCGGACGCTCGGTAGATTCGGGTCGCTGGCGCACCGGTGAGGGGGCATGCGACACATGCGAGTTCTGTTGGTGAGCAAGTTCGTGCATCACGTCGGAGGGGTCGAGACCTACCTCCGCTGGCAGGCGAACGCGCTGGCGGACGCAGGCCACGAGGTCGGCGTGGTGGGCATGACGCCGCCGCCCGGCGAGCGCCCGATGGAGTGGCCCGGGCGGACCTGGCTCACCCCGGAACGCTCGTACGCAGCCGGGGCGGCCGGCCGGGCGCGGAGCGCCGCCGCGTCGGTGTGGTCGCCGCGGGTGGGCCGGGTCGTACGGGACGCCGTGGCAGAGCTACAGCCGGACGTCGTCCATTTCCACGGGACCTGTTACCAGCTCACGCCGTCGGCCGTCGACGCGGCCCGGAGCGCCGGGGTGCCCTCGGTGGTGACGGCCCACGAGTACAAGCTGACCTGCGCCAACCAGAGGCTGTACGACCACCGGACCGCTGCTGTCTGCACCGACTGCGTCGGTGTCTCCGGGTGGCGCAAGACCACGGCCCCGCTCAGACGCCGCTGCGTCAAGGGAAGCCTGGCGGCGTCCGCGATCGGAGCGGTCGAGGGTCGCGTGGCCGACCGCGTCTGGGCCCTGACGGCTCCGCTGGTGCTGACTCCGTCCCGGTTCATGCGGGACCTGCTGCTCGCGGACGGCTGGGAGGCCGACGCGGTCCGTTATCTCGACCTGTCCTGGCGCCGGGACGGCGAGGAGCCGGCGCCTTTGACCAGCGGCAGCAACCTTGTCTTCCTCGGTCGACTCGCCCCGGAGAAGGGCGTGGACCTCCTGCTACGCGTCTGGGAGCGGTTGGCCGGCCGGCATCCTCGCGTGCGGCTGCGCGTCATCGGGGACGGGGACCAGGAGCAGGAGTTGCGCATTCTGGCCGGCGCGCTGGCTCTGCCGAGGGTGGACTTCCTCGGTCGTCTCGACGCGACGCAGATCCAGCGCGAGTTGGCGCAGGCCGCGGTCACCGCGCATACCGCCCAGTGGTTCGAGAACTCGCCGTTCGCCGTGCGCGAGAGCCTGATGGCGGGCGTGCCTGCCGTCGTTGCCGACCTCGGCGGCATGCCGGAGATGGTCTCGCCCGCGACCGGTCGGGTGGTTCGGCACGACGACATCGACGCCTGGGAACGGGCTTTGGACGAGATGCTCAGTCATCCGCTCGACGACGCGACCTTCGCTCAGGCCGTACGCGAACGGGCCATGACCGACTCCGAGCACCTGGACCGGTTGTTGGCGCACTACGACGGGCTGCCGCCGGTCACGGCCTGACGGCGCGCCGCGGCTGATGAGTCGCCTCGGGCTTCCCGCGGCTGCGTGAGCGCTTGGCCGCCCGTGGGCGGGAGGTGGTGGGGGGATCCTGCGTGGTGTCGTACGTTTTGCCGCCCGTGGGCGGGAGGTAGTGGGGGGATCCTGCGTGGTGTCGTACGTTGTGCCGCCCGTGGGCGGGAGGTGGTGGGGGGATCCTGCGTGGTGTGGTAC
>CAKUSI010000007.1 GCA_934678955.1 uncultured Austwickia sp.
CCGGAGGAGCTCGCCAAGGAGCTCGATATGACCCCCGAGAAGGTCGTCGAGGTCCAGAAGTACGGCCGTGAGCCGATCTCCCTGCACACGCCGCTCGGCGAGGACGGGGACAGCGAGTTCGGCGACCTGATCGAGGACTCCGAGGCGGTCGTGCCTGCGGACGCGGTGAGCTTCACGCTGCTGCAGGAGCAGCTGCATTCCGTCCTGGACACGCTCTCCGAGCGCGAGGCGGGTGTCGTCTCGATGCGGTTCGGCCTGACCGACGGCCAGCCGAAGACGCTGGACGAGATCGGCAAGGTGTATGGGGTCACGCGGGAGCGGATCCGGCAGATCGAGAGCAAGACGATGAGCAAGCTGCGCCACCCGAGCCGCTCGCAAGTCCTTCGCGACTACCTCGACTGACGACGCAGCGGGGGCGGGGGGTTCTGTGCCGACGGACCGATGCCGCGCTCGAAGAACGTGACGTCGCGCCAGGCGCCGTTCTTGAACGCCACCTCCCGGAACGTCCCGACCACGGAGAATCCGAGTGCGCCGTGCAGGGCGGCGCTGGGCGGGTTGGGGTCGGTCATACAGGCGATCACCCGCCGGTAGCCCAGGGCCGCCAGGGCGTCGAACAGCGCCCCGTAGAGCGCCCGCCCCGCGCCGGAGCGTCGATGGCCGGAAGCCACATACACGCTGACCTCGCAGGCCCATCGGTACGCGGCCCGTTCCTTGAACCGGGTCCCGTACGCGTACCCGACGAGCCCGCCGGCGTCCTCACCGACCAGCCATACGTGCCGCCGCTGCACGTCGGCGATCCGGCGGCCCATGTCGGTTGCGTCCGGCGGCGACTCCTCCAGTGAGACCACGGAGTCGACCACGAACGGGGCGTAGATGTCCGCGCAGGCCGCGGCGTCGGCCGGGACGGCATCGCGGATCCGCAGCGACCCGCGGTCGGTTGGCGGCTCGGGCCTCATCGGGCCCGCCGGAGGACCTCGGCCGTCACTTCCTCGTAGCGCCGCCGGTCCAGCGCCGCGCCCGCCCGCCGCACCGCCCCCGGATCGAGGCGCAGGATGCGGTTGACCCGCACCTCGCTGGCGCGCCCCTGCCGGTCCCACGGCCCGGTGCCGATATCCACCCAGTAACGCCCCGCCCTGGCCTCCTGGGACGCGTCCCGGTCGTGATCCTGGCTGGTCACCTGCAGTGCCAGCAGCAGGTTGCCGTCGTGGCCGATCACCAGGACGGGCCGGTCCTTGCCGCGGCTGTGGTCCTCCTCGTACGGCACCCAGGCCCAGACGATCTCGCCCGGGTCGGGCTCCCCGTCCGACGACGGCGCGTAGTCGATCGTGGGCACGCCGCGGAAGTCGCCTGCGTATCCGTCACGGTTCTGCCCGTGCTCTCCGCGCCCGGGGGAAGGGCGCTGCGGAGCGGGCAGCCGTCGGCCTGTCGCGCCTTCCAACACGCCGCGGCCGAGGGTCGTGAGGGCGGATCGAAGGGTTGCGGTCAGGCGGGCGGCGTCCATGGGGACCACCGTAGCCATGTCGCGGTCGGGCGCCGGACTCCCCAGCGCACCTCCGCAGCGGATCGAGGCCTGCCCGCGGCTCCCAGCCCTCCTGCGGCCGCGGCGGGCGGGACGGGCCCCGCGATCGTCGTGGGATGATGGTCCACGGGCCCGCTCCTTGAGTGGGCCGCAGCGCGTCGCCTCCTCCCGGGGACGGCGGCGCCTGTCCCGCACACGTCGGGTCGCCCCCCGCCCTTGATCCCCGAGGATTCGCCTGTGTCACCCCGCGCCCCCCGCGCGTTGCCCCCCGCGTCGACGCCGCCGGAGCTGATCCGCAACTTCTGCATCATCGCCCACATCGATCACGGCAAGTCGACGCTGGCCGACCGCATGCTGCAGATCACCGGCGTGGTCGACGATCGGGTCATGCGGGCGCAATACCTGGACCGCATGGACATCGAGCGCGAGCGCGGGATCACGATCAAGTCCCAGGCGGTGCGGATGCCGTGGGCGACGGCAGCGCCGGCCACGCCCGGAGATTCGAGGCCCGGCGCCGGCAGCGGCGCCGCGGAGACATACTGCCTCAATATGATCGACACCCCCGGCCACGTGGACTTCACGTACGAGGTCTCCCGCAGCCTCGCGGCCTGCGAAGGGGCCATCCTGCTCGTGGACGCCGCCCAGGGGATCGAGGCGCAGACGCTGGCGAACCTCTACCTGGCGATGGAGAACGACCTGGAGATCATCCCGGTCCTGAACAAGATCGACCTGCCCGCGGCCCAGCCCGAGAAGTTCGCCGAGGAGCTGGCGCACCTGATCGGGTGCGACCTCGGCGAGGTGATGCGCGTCTCCGGGAAGACCGGTGAGGGCGTGCAGGAGCTGCTGGACCGGATCGTCGAGCGGATCCCCCCGCCGAGCGGCGACGCGGACGCCCCCGCGCGGGCCATGATCTTCGACTCGGTCTATGACACCTACCGGGGTGTGGTGACCTACGTCCGCGTGATCGACGGGCAGCTCAACCCGCGGGAGCGCATCCTCATGATGAGCACCGGCGCCACGCACGAGCTCCTGGAAATCGGCGTCTCCTCCCCGGAGCCCGAGCCGTGCGCCGGCCTCGGGGTCGGTGAGGTGGGCTACCTCATCACCGGCGTGAAGGACGTACGCCAGTCGCGGGTGGGCGACACGGTGACGGGGGCCGGCAAACCCGCGCAGCAGGCCCTGGGCGGCTACCGGGACCCGCGGCCGATGGTGTTCTCGGGCCTCTTCCCGATCGACGGCTCGGACTACCCGGAGCTGCGGGACGCCCTGGACAAGCTGAAGCTCAACGACGCCGCGCTGGTCTACGAGCCGGAGACGTCCGCGGCCCTCGGGTTCGGCTTCCGGGTGGGCTTCCTCGGGATGCTGCACCTGGAGATCGTGCGGGAGCGGCTGGAGCGGGAGTTCGGGCTGGACCTGATCTCCACGCTGCCGAACGTCGAGTACGACGTCACGATGGAGGATCGCTCCATCGTGGAGGTGACCAACCCGAGCGAGTTCCCCACGGGCAAGGTGGGGGAGATCCGTGAGCCGGTCGTTCGGGCCACGATTCTGGCGCCGAGCGAGTTCATCGGCGCGATCATGGAGTTGTGCCAGCAGCGGCGCGGGACGCTGCGCGGGATGGACTACCTGAGCCCGGAGCGCGTGGAGATGCGCTACACGCTGCCGCTCGCCGAGATCGTGTTCGACTTCTTCGATCAGCTGAAGTCGCGCACCCGCGGGTATGCCTCGCTGGACTACGAACCCGACGGCGACCAGGTGGCGGACCTGGTGAAGGTCGACATCCTGCTGCAGGGCGAGCAGGTGGACGCGTTCAGCGCGATCGTGCACAAGGACAAGGCGTACGCCTACGGCGTGGCGATGGCGGGCAAGCTGCGCAAGTTGATCCCGCGGCAGCAGTACGAGGTGCCGATCCAGGCGGCCATCGGCTCCCGGATCATCGCCCGGGAGACGATCCGGGCGATCCGCAAGGACGTCCTGGCGAAGTGCTACGGCGGCGACATCTCCCGCAAGCGCAAGCTGCTGGAGAAGCAGAAGGAGGGCAAGAAGCGCATGAAGATGGTCGGACGCGTGGAGGTGCCCCAGGAGGCGTTCATCGCCGCGCTGTCCTCGGACGAGGTCGACGTCAAGAAGTGAGTGAAGCGCCGCGCGAGAGTCCGCCGCGCGGTCTGCGCCGAGAGGTGGTCTCGTTCGCGCGCCGCGACGGGCGCGTGCATGCCAAGATCGCCCGGGCATGGAGGCCGCACCACGAGGAGCTGTTCGTGCAGCCCGAACGCGGCGACCGAGACGCCTCCCTGGACCCCGGGTGGCGGTTCGAGCCTTCGGTCGCCTTCGGCAGGTCGGCGCCGCTGGTCGTCGAGATCGGCTCGGGTGCAGGCGAAGTCGTGCTCGCGTCCGCGACGTCGCACCCGGAGTGGGACCATTTGGCGGTCGAGGTCTACCGCCCGGGTGCGGCCAAGACCGTGCTGCGCGCGGATCGGGCCGGCCTGCGCAACGTACGCGTCCTGCAGGCCGACGCGGCGGCGTTGCTGCGCACGGGGTTGGTGCCCGGTTCGGTCGCCGAGATCCGCGTCTTCTTCCCTGACCCCTGGCCGAAGCTCCGTCACCACAAGAGGCGTCTGGTCACGCCGTCGATGCTGCGGGACGCCGCGCGGGCACTGTCGCCCGGAGGTGTGCTGCGTCTCGCGACGGACTGGGCGGACTACGCCGCCGCGATGCTGGCGGCGGTCGCCGCGGAGCCCCTGCTGCGCAATCCGTACGCGGGCGGCCTGTCCGGCGGCTACGCGCCCCGCTGGGAGGGCCGGCCGGAGACCCACTTCGAGCGCAAGGGGTCCCTGGCGGGCCGCACCGTCTTCGACATCCTGGCGTTCCGTCGCGCTCCGATCGCACCATCCGACCCATCAGAATCACGGATTTCCTTGCAGGAGTAAGGGGGACACACGCCCAGAATGTCGTCAGACGGGCCGTTGCATGCGATCATCGGGGGCATGACCGTGCCCGGGGAGGCGCCCGCGCGCGTGGGAAGCCTCGACGTCGATGACAGCGTGCGCGAGACCCTGTCGATCCTCGCGCGCGCGCAGGCGATCGCCGATGAGGTCCGCACCGACGCGGAGACCCAGGCGGCGCAAGCACGTGAGGAAGCCGACCGGATCGCCAAGGCGACCGTCGAGGCGCACGATGAGCTTCGGCACGCCCAGGACGGCATCGCCCGGGCGCGCGCCGAGGCGCAGGAGATGCTCACCCGCGCTCGCGCCGAGGTGGACGCGCTGATCGCGGACGCGACCGACCAGGCGTCCGTCGTCCATACGCAGGCGTCCAAGGCGGCGAGCGAGGCGATCGCACTCGCCGAGGAGACCGCGCAGCAGATCCGGGATCAGGGCGGGGCGGACGCGCAGGGCATCCGGGAGCGCGCGGAGGCGGAGGCCGCCGCCCAGCGCGAACGGCTCGCGGACGAGGAGCGCGCCTACCAGCAGCTCTTGGCGGAGCGGGACGAAGAGGCACAGCGCGCGGCGCAGGGCGTGGTGCAGCACGCCGAGGAGGAAGCCGCCCGACTCGCCGAGGAGGCCCGCGCGGAGCGGGAGAGGATGCGCGCCGAGACGGAGGGAGACATCACCCGCCGCTATCAGGAACTGGCCGCGGCCGAGCGCAACTCCCAGGAGCGCGTGGCGCAGCTCCACGCTCAGGCGGAGGCCGACGCCCGCGCCCAGCAGGTGGCGGCCGAGGAGTCCGCGGCCGCCACGATGGGCCAGGCCGAGGAGCACCTGGCGTGGGCGACGGCGACCGCGGCGGAGCTGATGGCCAAGACCGAGGCCGAGATGGCTGGGCGCCACAAGGCGCATCACTACGAGCTCGAACGCCGCGCCCGCACGGTACGGGGACGCGCCTCGGTGCTGCTCGCGAGCGCCCGGACCCGGGCCGGGGCCAACGTGGCGGACTCCGAGAGCGAGCTCGCCCGCCGCCGCGAGGAGGGCGAGGCGGCGCTGCGCGCGGCCCGCCACGAGGCGGAGGTGCTGGTCGCGTCCGCACGCCGCGACGCGGAGGAGATCCTGGCCGAGTCCCGCACCCGCTCCGAGGAGATCGAGGAGCGGGCCAACCGGCGCCTCACGGAAGCCGAGCGCGCCGCCAAGCTCGTGCGGGAGCGTACCGGCGCCGAAGCGGAACGGGTGCACCGAGAGGCGTACGAATACCACCGCACCAGCCGGCTGGAGATCATGACGATGACCCAGCAGGCGCAGGAGCGGGCCGAGCGGATGCGCACGGAGGCCGAGGCGGCCGCGTCCAGGGCGCGCGACGAAGTGAACGCACTCGCGGCCCAGCGTGACGACATCGCAAGGCAATTGGACGATCTGTCCGCCGTTATCGAGGCGCTCGGAGTGCCTGAGCATCCCGTACCCGTCGGAGCCCGCCAGGGCGGCGGCGACCCCACCC
This sequence comes from uncultured Austwickia sp., assembly GCA_934678955.1. The sequence continues at coordinate 5,945 of CAKUSI010000007.1, forward strand.
CCATCAGCACCACCCCGAACAGCGAGGAGCCCTGATGACCATCGACGGCGGAGCGCACCAGTTCGCCATTGTCTTTCGCGGGTTCGACCCCGCGCAGGTCGAGTCCGCGCTGACGGCGGCCCGCCAAGCGGCGGCGACCGCGCGGGAGGAGAGCGCCAGGGCCCAAGGCCAGGCGACCGCCGCGGCCGGCGAACGCGACGACCTGCGGCGCCGACTGGAGCAGCTCGAATCCGAGCGGGAGTCGCTGCGGGTCAAGCTGAGTGAGGAACAGGCCCGGGCCAGTGAAGCCGCGGCCAGGGCCGACTCCGCCGAGGCGCAGGCGCAGGTTCACGCTCAAGGGGCCGGTGAGGTGGACACCTCCACGTTCGTGCACCTTGGCAAGCGGATCGGCCAGATCCTTTCTCTCGCAGAGGCCGAAGCCGCCTCGATGCTGGCCAAGGCGAGCACGGATGCGGACCGGATCCGGGCCGACGCCACCGACGAGGCGGACCGCGTGCGGCGCGGCGCCGAGCAGTACGCCGCCGAGACGCGTGAGCGCGCGGACACCGACTCCGAGCAGCTGATGATCGAGGCGCGTGAGAACGCCGGCACGATCGTGGACGACGCGGTCCGTGACGCCGCCGCCCGACGGGAGGAGGCGGAGGCCTACTACGAGCGCCAGAGGGCCCACGCCTCCGCGGCCGCCGCGGACTTCGAGCACACGCTGGGGCAGCGCCGCGAGCACGCGGCGCGGGAGTTCCAGGGCCAGATCGCTGCGCAGGAGGAGGAGCTCAAGCGCGTCGTCGACCGGGTCGAGACCCTGCGCTCCGAAGGGGAGCAGGAGCGGGCCGGCGCCGCGGAGGAGGCCGCCCAGCGCCTCGCCGAGGCGAAGGAGCAGGCGCACGAGATGGTGGAGACCGCCCGGATTCAGGCCGAGCGGATCCGGCGCGAGTCGGAGCGCGAGCTGGCCGCCGCGATGGCGCGTCGCGACTCGATCACCTCGCAGCTGAGCAACGTCCGCACGATGCTCGCCACGTTCGGTGTCGGCGTGGGCGTCGGCGACGAGCTGCTGGGGGAGTTGGCCACCAGCGACGACGCCGGCTATCAGGAGGATGCCGGCGAGGATGACCGACAGCTCGGCGAGGTCGCCCAGTCGCCCGACGGCAGTACGGAGGACGGCGCTGCGCCCGCGGCCGACGCGCAGGGCTCCGACGACGGATCCGGCCGGCCGCAGGACGGCCACCCCGAGAATGCCGACGGTCAGTCCGACGAGGGGATGAGCATGCAGGCGGAGCAGATCGAGGCCGCGCAGGAGCCGGAGCCGGCCGGGCAGCGCTGAGCGCCGGCGGCGGGCGGGGCGGCGTCTGCGAGACTGCCGGACGTGCCGTCCGCCCCGCCTTCCGGCGAGCCCGCCCCCCGCGACGGGACGTTGCCGCCCCATGCCCTGGCCGCGAGCGGGCAGGGTCCGTTCGGGATCTACGTGCACGTGCCGTTCTGTCGGGTGCGGTGCGGCTACTGCGACTTCAATACGTACGTGCCCTCCGAACTGGGCGGCGGGCCCGCCCCCGCTGCGTACGCCGACCTGGTCGTCCGGGAGCTGGCGCTTGCCGCCGAGGTGATGGGCCCGGCCGCCCGGCCGATCGAGACGGTCTTCTTCGGCGGCGGGACGCCGACGATGCTCCCGCCGGCGGACCTCGTACGCCTGCTGACCGCGATCAAGACGACCTTCGGCCTCGCCCCATTCGCGGAGGTGAGCGTCGAAGCCAACCCGGACACCGTCGACCGGGCCTGCCTGACGACTCTCGCCGACGGCGGGTTCACACGGGTGAGCCTGGGCATGCAGTCGTCCGTGCCTCACGTACTCGCCGCCCTCGACCGCACGCATGATCCCGCCAACGTCCGCGAGGCCGTCGCCGCGGCGCGCGAGGCCGGCCTCGCGACCAGCGTGGACCTGATCTACGGGGCGCCGGGGGAGTCACTCGACGACTGGCGCGCGAGCCTGCGGGCCGCGGTGGACCTCGGCGTGGACCACGTGTCGGCGTACGCGCTCGTGGTGGAGGAGGGGACGCGCCTGGCGGCGCAGGTGCGGCGCGGGGAGCTGGCGGCACCGGAGGACGATGACGAGGCCGACAAGTACGAGGCGGCGGAGGAGGTCCTGAGCGCGGCCGGGTTCGCCTGGTACGAGATCAGCAACTGGGCCCGGACCCCCGCCGACGCGTGCCGGCACAACGACGGCTATTGGCGCGGCGGACAGTGGTGGGGCCTGGGGCCGGGTGCGCACAGCCACGTGGGCGGGGTGAGGTGGTGGAACGTACGCCACCCCGGCGCCTACGCGCAGCGGCTTGCCGACGGGGCATCGCCCGCCCAGGGGCGGGAACTGCTCACCGCCGACGAGCAGTACGACGAGCGCGTGCTGCTGGGCATCCGGCTCGCCGAAGGGCTTCCACTGGCCGCACTACGACCCTCGGGGCGCGCGGCGGTGGCGGGGCTGATTGCCGACGGTTTGGTAGAACCGGGGCCGGCCCGCGCCGGCCCTCGCGCGGGTGGCGTCCGCCTCAGCGAGGAGGGACGCGTGGTCCTGACGCTGCGCGGCCGCCTGTTGGCCGACACCGTGGTGCACCGCCTGCTTGCGCCCTGATCTGTGAGCCTCGGAACGTGGTGAAGCTCAAGCCGCTTCATCGTTGAACCCGGTCCTGGGCGGCCGATGAGAGGGCGTGACCATCCACGCCATACCCGACGACATCATCGAGCACGAGGCCGATGACGAATGCGTGTGCGGTCCGACCTTCGCCCGCGCGTGGTGCAACGGGCGCGAGATGTGGATCGCCTACCACCACCCGCTGATCGAGTCCTGCCTGCTGCAGCACTGGTCCTGCTGATCGGCCGCGACGAGGCATTGCCGCGCTGACGTGACGGTCGCCCTGACCGACGCCGACCAACGACGATCGGCCCGGGCGACCCCAAGGGCACCCGCTCAGGCGCGGTGGTCCAGGCCGATGTCCAGCACCGACGTGCTGTGCGTCAGCCAGCCCGCCGAGATCAGGTCGACGCCCGCCCCGGCCAGGGCGCGCGCCGTCTCCGGGGTGATGCGCCCGGAGGCCTCCGTGATCAGCCGGCCGTCCACGAGGTCCACGGCCTCGCGCAGGACGTCGGGGCCCATGTTGTCCAGGAGGACCGCGTCCGCGCCCTGACGCCCGGACAAGGTGAGCAACTCCCGCAGCTGGTCCAGCGTGTCGACCTCGACCTCGATCTTGACGAGGTGCCCGACGTGCGCCCGGGCCCGGCCGACCGCCTCGGTGATCGAGCCGGCGAACGCCACGTGGTTGTCCTTGATGAGCACCGCGTCGTCCAGCCCGAAGCGGTGGTTCATCCCCCCACCCGCACGGACCGCGGCCTTCTGCAGCGCCCGCAGCCCAGGGGTTGTCTTGCGGGTGCAGCAGATCCGCGCCTGCGTCCCCGCCACGGCCTCGACGAGGGTCGCCGTGGCGGTGGCGACCCCGCTCAGGTGGCCCAGGAAGTTCAGTGCCACGCGTTCGCCGGTGAGCAGCGCCCGTACCGGCCCTCGCGCGCTGCCGATCACGGTGCCGGGTTCGAGCGCGGTGCCGTCGGGCGTGTCGATCGTGACGTCCACGGCCGGGTCGAGCAGGGTCCACGCCAGGCGGGCACAGGCGGTCCCGGCGACGACTCCGGGGTCGCGGGCCACGAGGGCCACCGTCCCGGTCTGATCGGCCGGGACGATCGCGTCCGTGGTGAGATCTCCCGCCCGGCCGAGGTCCTCCAGCAGGGCCGCGCGGACGACGGGTTCGATCTGTAGGTCCAACATTTAGGCGCTCCTTGAGGTGGCGTGCCGGCCGTCGATCTCGGCCAACGCCTGATCCAGGGTGAGGACGGTGTGGCCGCCGCGTCCGGGGCGGGGGTGGTCGGTGCGGTGGTGTCCGCCGCGGCTCTCGGTGCGACGGTACGCGGACCAGGCGATCAGCAGGGCGACGAGGCGCGCGTCGTGGTCCTCGGCACCCGGCCGGAGGGCCGTGATCGCCTCCGCGAGCCGCGCCTCGTCGCGCAGCACGCCGACGCAGCGCTCCAGGACCGCCCGGTCCTCGGCGGTGGGTCCGCAGACCCATGCGGTGGGGTCGGGGTCGCTCGGGGGGAGGCCCTCGTGTGCCGATGGCCTCGGTGCGCCCGAAGGTCCGGTCGCACGGTCGACTCCGTCGCCGGTGGCACGCACCAGCGAGAGGGACGGGGAGCCCTCGGAGCCCACATCCCGGCCGACCCGGCGGCCGACCGCCACGGCCTCCAGCAGCGAGTTGCTCGCGAGCCGGTTGGCGCCGTGCAGCCCGGTGCTGGCGACCTCGCCGACCGCCCAGAGGCCGGGCACGCTGGTCCGCCCGCTCTCGTCCGTGACCAGGCCGCCCATGTGGTAGTGCGCGGCGGGGCGGACCGGCAGCGGCTGCGTGCTCGGGTCGAGACCGGCCTGCGCGCACGCCGCGGCGATGGTGGGGAACCGGCGCGCGAACGACGCGCCCAGCGCCGTCGGGGTGTTGAGGAACACCCCGCGCCCCTCTTCCAGGGCGGCCCAGACCCCGCGGGACACCACATCCCGCGGCGCGAGGTCGTCCGCCAGCAACCGAGTGCCCCGCTCGTCGACGAGGTGGGCCCCCTCACCGCGTACGGCCTCACTCACCAGCGGCATCGGATCCGTACCTACGTCGAGGGCGCTCGGGTGGAACTGCACCATCTCCAGGTCGCGCGCCGCCGCGCCGGCCCGCAGCCCGAGCGCGAGCCCGCTGCCCCAGGAGCCGCGGGGGTTAGTGGTGTGCGCGTAGAGCGCCCCCGCGCCCCCGGTCGCGAGGACGACGGAGCCGGTACGCAGGGTCGTGGTTCGCGTGTCCGTACCGTGGGTCGCTTGCACGACTAGGCCCGCGACGCGACCGTCGCGCACCAGAATCCGGCGGGCGAGCGTGTGCTCCAAGACCGTGACGTGCGCGGCGGCTCGGACCGCCGCGACGGCGGCGCGGGTGATCTCGTGGCCCGAGCCGTCGCCGCGGGCGTGCACGATCCGGTGCCGGGAGTGCGCGCCCTCCAGGCCGAGGGCGAGCGAGGCATCGGGCCGGGTGTCGAATCGGGCGCCGAGCCCCTGCAGGAAGGCGACGACGTCGGGGCCGTCGTCGACGATCCGCCGGCTCGCCTCGGGGTCGCAGAGCCCGGCCCCGGCGGCCAGCGTGTCGGACAGGTGGAGCCCGGCGTTGTCGTCGGGCTCGACCGCCGCGGCCAGACCGCCCTGGGCCCAATCGCTCGCGCAGTCCACGCCGAGCGCGCCGCCGGTGACGAGTACGCAGGGCGTGGGAGCGAGCTCGAGAGCGGTGACCAGACCCGCCAGGCCGGCACCGACGATCACGGGGCGGTGCGCGAGCCCCCGGAGGTCGAGGCCGGAAGTGTCACGGGCGTAGGGGTCGGTATCGCGGGCTTCGAAGCCATGGGCGTCGATGTCGCGGGACGCGAGGCGGCAGGAAGTGTCCACGGTGGTGCTCCTCACGTGGGGTGGGAAGGAAGGTGCGGGCGCGCGAGCAAGGGGTGGTGGCCGCGGGCCCGTGGGGGAGTTCGCCGGGTCAGGAGAGCTCGAGCATGCGGGCCACGGCGCGGCGGGCGGCCTCTGCCACGGCCGGCTCGACGGTGACCTCGTGGGTGCCGGTCTCCAGGGAGCGCCGAATCGCCGCGAGCGTATTGCGCTTCATGTGCGGGCACAGGTTGCAGGGCCGGATCATCTCCAGGTCCGGGTTCGCGGCGGCGATGTTGTCGCTCATCGAGCACTCGGTGATGAGCGCGACCCGCGGCGGCCGCTTCGTCTCCACGTAGGCCTGCATCTGCGCGGTGGAGCCCGCCATGTCGGCCTCCGCGACGACCTCGGGCGGGCACTCAGGGTGGGCAAGCACCACGACACCCGGGTTGTCGGCCCGGATGGACCGGATGTCCGCCGGGGTGAACCGCTCGTGCACCTCGCAGGCGCCCGGGAAGTGCAGCACCTCGATGCCCTTGTCCGCGACCTGCGCGGCAATGTTGCGGGCGAGGTACTGGTCAGGGATCAGGAAGACCTGCCGGGTGCCGTGCTCGGCCGCGATGCGCTCGACGATCGTCGCCGCGTTGCCGCTGGTGCAGCACACGTCAGAGGCGGCCTTCACGGCTGCGGACGTGTTCACATAGGTGACGATCGGAACGCCCGGGTAGGAGTCACGCAGGGAGGCGACGTCGTCGGCGGTGATGCTCTCCGCCAGCGAGCACCCGCTGCGCAGGTCGGGGATCAGGACCGTCTTGTCGGGGTTGAGCAGCTTGGCGGTCTCGGCCATGAAGTGCACCCCGGCGAGGACGATCACGTCGGCCGTCGCCTCCTGAGCCTCGCGCGCCAGGGCCAGAGAGTCGCCGACCACGTCCGCGACACCGTGGAAGATCTCCGGGGTCATGTAGTTGTGCGCCAGCACGACGGCGTTCTTCTCACGCTTGAGCCGCCAGATGGCCTCGATGTCGTCGGTCATCGTGGCCCACTCGACGGGCGGGATGACGTGCCGGACGCGCTCGTACAGGGCTTCCGTGCGGGGCGCGTCGACGGTCAGGGTGGCCGTGGGCGAGGGAGCGGTAGGGGTCATGGCGTCCTCCCATGCATCGTGCTCAGAGCGAGCAGAAGCTATTGCTAGATATGAGCATAAGGCACCGAGGCCACCTGTCAAGTGGTCGGGACTCGACATCTCGACGCGGACTCGGGTTCCTCGGCGATGGCGCTCCGGTAGGAGCGTCCGCGCCGGTTTAAGGACATCCGGATCGATGTATGGGTCCTGGGTCGAGGCGTCGAGTCCGCGCCTCGCATGAGCTCCGCCCGACGGAGGTGGACAGCCGGATGAAGGCAGAAGGATCCAGCGAAGGGTCGGCCAGGTGGGAATCAGGCCAGGTGGCCGCGCGTCTGGGGGAGGCGGACCCCAGCGGCCGCGCGTTCGGTCAGCACCTCGCCGCGGAAGCGTACGAGCTTGGCCGGGCGGCCGCCCGTCTCTCGCGTACGGCGACCCGTGTCCTCGACCAGGTCCTCGCTCTCAACCAGGCGCCGGAAGTTCTGCTTGTGCACGCGCATCCCCGTGAGCGCCTCCACCACGTCCTGGAGCTGCCCGAGCGTGAACTCGACGGGCATCAACTCGAAGACCACCGGCCGGTACTGGATCTTGGCCCGCAATCGGGCAAGTCCCGTGGCGGCGATGCGCCGGTGATCATGCAGCATCCGTTGACCGGGCACCGGTGCGGCGTCGGGCGGAGGCTGTTGCCGCGGGGCCGACTCCGGCAGTAGACCCCCTTCCCAGGCCAACTCGTAGCGTTGGAGGCAGTCCTCGGGATGCCACGCACTCGGACCCTGACCGAGCGCGAGCGCGATCCGGGCCAGCCGCTGCGTCCGGACCTCCTCGTTGCCCGCGGACGCCGCCCACGCGTGCAGTCCCGCGTTCAGGGTCTCTTCCGCGGCGGGAAGGCCGTCCCGGCGGTCCTCCCAGGGCAGCAGCTCGTACCAGGGTCGCCAGGTCGCTCCTTCGGGAGCCAGGTGCCGGGCGCGCGTCAGCCCCAGGTAGCTGACCGAGATGACGCGCGTGTGGGAACCGGTCCGCTCACGGTCGGCAAACGTGTAGAGCTGCTCGACGTATCCGAGCTGGATGCCTGTCTGGGACTCGACCCAGTCGCGCAGGCCGGCCTGCAGCGAGCGATGATCGGCGAGCAGGGGTCCGCTCGGCAAGGCCGGCACCCCGTCCGCTGCTCCCACGGTGAGGACCTGCGGTTCCGCGCCTGCGGCGCCCAGGGGAGTGCCGCTCATGGCCACGATGACGGCGACGACCTCGGTGCTGAGCAGGTCGACGGCCATGCGCCCAGCCTACGACCCGGACCCTTCGGTGCCCGGCCGCCGCATTCGGGGTGTCGCCGCATTCACCCCGTCGGTGCCGCGGGGAATGCCCCCTGCTCGATACGGCGCCTACCGTGCGCTCGGATCGCCGGACCCGCCCACGGTCACGAAGTCGATCAGCTCCTCGACGGGCGCGATGAGCTGCGGTTGCAGGTCGGTGTAGCTGCGGACCGTCCCCAGGATGCGACGCCAGCCGTGCGCCACGTCGGTCACGGTGTCGTGCGGCCACCCCAGGTGCGCCAGGACGCCCTCCTTCCAGGGGGTGCCGCGGGGGATCGTCGGCCAGGCGTCCATCCCGAGCCGGGCGGGTCGCACGGCCTGCCAGACATCGACGTATGGGTGGCCCCGGACGAGCACGTGCCTCCCGTACGGCCTGAGCGCCGCGACGTCCGCGACGATCCGGGATTCCTTGCTCCCCGCTACCAGGTGGTCCACCAGCACCCCGAGTCGCCGGGCGGGATCGGGCGCAAAGTCGCGGACGTACGCCGGCAGGTGGTCGACGCCGTCGAGGAGTTCGACCACCACGCCCTCGGCGCGTAGGTCGTCGCCCCAGACCTTCTCGATCAGCTCGGCATCGTGCCGTCCCTCGACCAGGAGTCGCGAACCTCGGGCGACGCGCGCGGGCGCGTCCGCGAGGGAGCGAGAACCGCTCGCGGTGCGGGCCGCCGTTGCCCGGGCCGCCGCGCGCGCGGCATCCGCCCGTGCGGTCGGGGGAGTAAGGATGACCGGGGCGCCGTCGAGGAGAAAACCCGGCCCGAGGGGGAACGCGCGGACGGCGCCGCGGCGGTCCTCCAGGTGCACCACGAACATCCCGCCGGCCTTCTCGACCGCGACCACCGCGCCGCACCAGCCGGTCGTCGCGTCCTCGACGACCAAGCCGATCTCGGCCTGCTGGGTGCGCGACCGTCCACCGCGCGGGGCGCGCCAGTCCCCGGCGAGGGGGTCGGTGGCGTATCGGGAGATCACCGGGGCATCGTAGACTGGCACTCGCTGTGGACGAGTGCCAACGCGCCGGGGGTGCCGAGGCCGGGCTCCCGGGTCGCCGGATCGGTCTCGCCGATCGAGCAACAGGATCCCGGGCACACCGGGAGGCCACCCGCGGGGTCCCACCACGCGGATTCGGCCACACGGATTCGGCCACGCGGATGTGCCTGCGAGGGAATCCGGGGACATGTGGGTCCCGCCCCAAGTGGATCCAGCGAAGTGAAGGTTCGAGCACAGGGAGGTCGGGCGGTGAGCGAGAGCAGGCGGATGGCGGTGCTGCGGGCCATCGTCCAGGACTATGTGCAGACCTCCGAGCCCGTCGGCAGCAAAGCCCTCCTCGAGCGGCACGCCCTCGGCGTGTCCGCGGCCACGGTCCGCAACGACATGGCGGCGTTGGAGGACGAGGGGCTGATCATGGCCCCGCACACGAGCGCCGGGCGGATCCCCACCGACGCCGGGTATCGCCTCTTCGTGGACCGGCTCTCCGAGATCAAGCCCCTGTCCGCGCCGGAACGTGCCGCCATCGAGAACTTCCTGTCGGGGGCGGTGGATCTCGACGACATCGTCGACCGGACCGTGCGGCTGCTGTCCTCGCTGACCCACCAGGTGGCGGTGATGCAGTACCCGTCGCTGACCCGCAGCCTGGTCCGGCACATCGAGCTGCTGCCGATCAGCGCCGACAAGGTCATGGTGGTGCTGATCCTGGCCACGGGACGCGTCGAGCAGCGGCTGGTCTCGGCCGGGGCTGACCTTCGTACGTCCGCCGGCGAGGAACTGCTGGGCGACCTGCGCGCGAGGCTCAACGCGCGCGCTGTCGACCGGACGCTGCCGGAGGCCGCCGCCCTCCTGGAAGCGCTGCCCGACGAGCTCGCCGCCGAGGATCGGGATCTCGCCCGCGCCGTCGTCCAGGCCCTGCAGGATTCGCTCGTGGAGGAGCGCGAGGAGCGGGTCGTCCTGGCCGGCACCGCGAACCTGGCCCGCTTCTCCCCGGACTTCCCCGCCAGCATCGGGCCCGTGCTGGAAGCCTTGGAGGAGCACGTGGTGCTCCTGCGGCTGTTCGGTACCCTCGCGGCCGAGGACCCGGCGGCGCCGCACGTGGCGGTCACGATCGGCCGCGAGAACGACCACAGGGGCCTGGTCGCCACCTCGGTGGTGAGCACCAGCTACGTCGTCGGATCGGATGTCGTCGCAGGTCTCGGCGTGCTCGGACCCACCCGCATGGACTACCCGTCGACGATGGCGAGCGTGCGCACGGTCGCCCGTTACGTCTCCCAACTCCTCTCCGAATAGGGAAAGGCCCTTCGTGAACGACTACTACGGCGACCTCGGGGTGTCTCGTGACGCGAGCCCCGAGGAGGTCAAGCGCGCCTACCGGCGGCTCGCCCGCAAGCTCCACCCGGACGTGAACCCCGGTCCGGAGGCAGAGGCCGAGTTCAAGAAGGTCTCCCAGGCCTACGACGTGCTGGGCGATCCCGACAAGCGGCGAGCCTACGACATGGGGTCCGACCCGTATGGGGGCGTGCAGGGCGGCTTCGGCCAGGGGTTCAGCTTCAGCGACATCATGGATGCGTTCTTCGGCGGCGCGGCCAGTGCCCAGCGGGGTCCGCGCTCTCGCCGGCAGCGGGGGCAGGACGCCCTGGTCCCCCTCGAGGTGGACCTGCGTACGGCGGTGTTCGGCGGGGAGGCCGACCTCGTGGTGGACACCGCCGTCATCTGCAACAGCTGCCACGGGGAGGGGGCTCAGGCGGGGACGGGGCTGCGCCCGTGCGACGTGTGCAAGGGCCGCGGCGAGGTCCAGCAGGTGCAGCGCAGCTTCCTCGGCCAGGTGATGACGTCCCGTCCTTGCACGGCCTGCCAGGGCTACGGCACCGTGATCCCCAGCCCCTGCTTCGAGTGTTCCGGCCACGGCCGGGTCCGCACCCGGCGCACGCTCACGTTGAAGGTCCCCGCGGGGGTCGACTCCGGGACCCGGATTCAGCTGGCGGGCGAGGGGGAGGTCGGCCCCGGGGGCGGTCAGCCCGGCGACCTCTACGTCGAGGTGCACGTGGCGCCCCACGACACGTTCACCCGCCGCGGCGACGACCTGCACTGCACGGTCCGGCTGCCGATGACGGCGGCCGCCCTCGGCACGACGCTCACCCTCGAGACCTTCGACGGGCCGCAGGACATCGAGATCGAGGCCGGCGCGCAGCCGGCCGAGGTCCTCACCATGCCTGATCTCGGGGTCACCCACCTGCGGGGCGCGGGCCGCGGCGATCTCCTGGTTCATCTGGACATCCGGACGCCGACGCGACTGACGCCGGAGCAGGAGGAGGTCCTGCGGCAGCTCGCCCAGATGCGCGGGGAGGAACAACCCGAGGCGCGGCTCACCCACGTCAAGGACGGCGGCTTCTTCGGCCGGATGCGCGACGCGTTCCTCGGCAAGTGACCGCGCCGCTGTTCCAGGTGCCGGCCGGGACCCTTTCGGGCGCCCGGCCGGGGGAGCTGGTGCGTCTCGACGGCCCGGAGGGACACCACGCGGCCACCGTGACCCGGCTGCGTCCCGGCGAGGCGGTGCTGGTCGCGGACGGCTCCGGACGGCTTGGCGAGGGACACGTCGAGGAGGTCGTCCGCGGGGAGCTGAGCGTTCGGCTCATCGCGGTGCGCGACGCGAGGCCGCCGTCCCCGCGGCTGGTCCTGGCCCAGGCGCTGGTGAAGGACGGTCGAGACGAACGGGCGATCGAGGCGGCCACCGAGCTCGGGGTGGACGAGGTGATCCCGTGGCAGGCGCGCCGCTGCGTCGTCCAGTGGCGCGGCGCTCGGGGCGAGAAGTCGCTGGCCAAGTGGGCCGCCGTGGTCCGTTCGGCCGCCCAGCAGGCGCGCCGGCCCCAGGTCCCGGACGTCGCGGCGCCGCACGACACGCGCTCGCTGGCGCGTCGGCTCCACGACGCCTGCGAGGACGGTGGTGCCGGGCTGGTGCTCCACGAGGAGGCCGACACGCCGATGGCCGGCCCGGTGGCCGATGGTCTGGCGACGCGCCGCGAGGTGTTCCTCGTCGTCGGGCCCGAGGGCGGCATCGACCCCGAGGAGCTGCGCATGCTCACGGAGGCGAGCGCGATTCCGGTACGCCTCGGCACCGAGGTATTGCGCGCGGGAACGGCGGGACCCGCCGCGCTGGCGGCGGTCCTGGCCGCGACTCGCTGGCGCGCCTGACCTTCGACCGTAGACTGGCCCCCGACATGAGTGAGACTCCGGCCACCCGCCCTTCGGATCCGTCGCTCCCCGATCCGAGCGATACGCAGCAGGCCCCTCGTCGCACGATCATCGTCCCCAGTAGCGTGCCGATGGTCTCCCTGCTGGGCCCCCGCGACGAGCTGCTCACCACGATGGAGCGCAACCTCCCTGCCGTGGACATCCTGGTGCGCGGCAACGAGATCCACATGAGCGGGCCAGAGATCGATCTCGACCTGGCCGAGCGCCTGCTGGAGGAGTTGCTCGCGATCGCGAAGGCGGGCCAGCCGCTCAACAGGGACGCGGTCGAACGGTCGGTGCGGATGCTGCGGGACCAGGTCGCCGAGCGCCCCGCGGACGTGCTGACCCACCAGATCGTGTCCAGCCGCGGCCGGACGGTCCGGCCCAAGACCCTGAACCAGAAGCGGTATGTCGACGCGATCGACGAGCACACGATCGTCTTCGGGATCGGCCCCGCGGGCACGGGCAAGACCTACCTCGCGATGGCGAAGGCGGTCGCGGCGTTGCAGAGCAAGCGCGTGAACCGGATCATCCTGACGCGCCCGGCGGTGGAGGCCGGGGAGCGGTTGGGCTTCCTACCTGGAACGCTGAACGACAAGATCGACCCGTACCTGCGGCCCCTGTACGACGCGCTGCACGACATGCTCGACCCGGGCTCCATCCCGCGGCTCATGGCGGCCGGGACCATCGAGGTCGCCCCGCTGGCCTACATGAGGGGACGCAGCCTCAACGATGCCTTCATCATCCTGGACGAGGCACAGAACACCTCCTCCGAGCAGATGAAGATGTTCCTGACCCGCCTGGGCTTCGGGTCCAAGATCGTGGTCACCGGCGACATCACCCAGGTCGACCTGCCGGACGGCACCCAGTCGGGCCTGCGCGTGGTGCGGGACATCCTGGCCGACGTCGAGGACATCCACTTCGCCGAGCTGACGGCGCAGGACGTGGTCCGCCACAAGCTGGTCGGGGACATCGTGGAGGCCTACGGTCGTTGGGACGCCCAGGATCCGCGCTCGCGGGCCGCGGGAACGCACCGCGGCACCGGGCCGCGAGCGAGGAGGGCGACGCGGTGAGCATCGAGGTACTCAACGAGACCACGGCGCCGGTCGACGCGGATGAGCTGATCGACCTGGCCCGCTACGTGCTGACCCAGATGCACGTGAATCCCCGCGCGGAGCTGTGCATCACGTGCGTCGACGCGGACGCGATGACCAATCTGCACCAGCAGTGGATGGACCTCGACGGCCCGACCGACGTCATGAGCTTCCCCATGGACGAGCTGCGTCCCGGTCGGGACGGCGAACCTACGCCCGCGGGGATCCTCGGAGACGTGGTGATCTGCCCCGAGGTGGCGGCGGCCCAGGCCGCCGAGGTCGGCCACACGACGGCCGAGGAGCTCCTGTTGCTGCTCACCCACGGGATCCTCCACCTGCTCGGCTACGACCACGCCGAGCCGGAGGACCAGCGGGAGATGTTCGACCTGCAGCGCACGCTGCTTCTGACCTACCTGGCCGGCCGCGGCCGGGATCGCTGACCTGCCAGGGCCGCCCGTGAGTACCGTCACCGTCCAGCTGATCGCCGGTTTCCTGGCGGTCCTGGTGATCACGTTCCTCCTGGTGGCGGCCGAGGCGGCGCTTCAGCGGGTGAGCGCGAGCGTCGCCGAGGACCTCGTGGAGGAGGGGCGCAAGGGCGCGAAAGAGCTGCAACGCATCCTCGCGGACAGCGCCGGCTACCTGTCCACCCTGGCCTTCTTCCGCATCCTCGCCGAGACCAGCGCCGCTGTCCTCGTCACGCTCGCGGTGGACGAGCTCATCGATGGGATTCTCACGATCATGGCGGTCGCCATCCTCGTGATGAGCGTGGTGTCGTTCGTGATCGTGGGCGTCAGCCCCAGGACCCTCGGGCGTCAGCACGCTGTCAGCGTCTCCCTGGCGGCGGCGCCCGCCGTCGTGTGGATGCGGCGCATCGTCGGGCCGCTGGCCCAACTGCTCGTCATGGTCGGCAACGCGGTGACACCGGGGCGGGGCTATCGCGACGGCCCCTTCGAGACCGAGGCCGAACTGCGGGACCTGGTCGATCTGGCCGGAGACACCCAGCTCATCGAGGCCGAAGAGCGGGAGATGATCCACTCGGTCTTCGAGTTCGGCGACACGATCGTGCGCGAGGTGATGGTGCCTCGCACCGACATGGTGACGATCGACGCGGACAAGACTCTCCGGCAGGCCATGAAGCTCTTCCTCCGCTCCGGATTCAGCAGGATTCCCGTCATCGGCGCGGACGCCGACGACCCGGTCGGGCTCCTCTACTTCAAGGACGTCACCGAGCGCACATACGACCTCCCGGAGTCCATGGCCGCCTCGGTGACCGACGTGATGCGCCCGATCCCGTTCGTCCCCGAGAGCAAACCGGTCGACGACCTCCTGCGCGAGATGCAACTGGCGCAGATCCACCAGGCGATCGTGGTGGACGAGTACGGCGGCACGGCGGGCCTGGTCACGATCGAGGACCTCGTGGAGGAGATCGTCGGGGAGATCGCGGACGAGTACGACCGGGAGGGACCCGGCGCCGAGGCGTTGAATGACGGGGGCTACCGCGTGCCGGCCACGTGCCACATCGACGATCTCGCCGAACTGTTCGACGTCGAGATCGAGGAGGAGGACGTCGACACCGTGGGTGGCCTGCTGGCCAAGTCGATCGGGCGAGTGCCGATCGTGGGTTCCGCCGGGGAGGTGGCCGGGCTGCGGCTGGTCGCCGAGCGCATGTCCGGGCGCAGGCACCGCATCGCGACGGTGGTCGTGCATCGGCTGGAGCAGGCGAGTACGGATGCCGACGACGCCGGATCGGCCGGCCACCACGAGACCGTCGGGGAGACGTCATGAGCCTGCTGACCGGCAGCCGCGACGGCGATTTCCGGGCGGGCTTCGCCTGCTTGGTGGGCAGGCCCAACACCGGGAAGTCGACGCTGACGAACGCCCTCGTCGGACAGAAGGTGGCCATCACCTCCAGTCGGCCGCAGACCACCCGGCATACGATCCGTGGGATCTCCACGACGAAGGACAGCCAGCTGATCCTCGTCGACACCCCGGGGCTGCACAAGCCGCGCACGCTGCTGGGGGAGCGCCTCAACGATCTGGTGCGCGAGACCCTGCTGGACGTCGACGTGGTCGGGTTCTGCCTCCCCGCGGACAACCGGATCGGGCCCGGTGATGCGTTCATCGCCCGCGAGCTCGCTGATCTTCGCCGCGCCCGTCGCACCCCCGTGATCGCGATCGCGACGAAGGCCGACACCGTCGGTCGCCGACGCATGGCCGACCACCTCATCGCCGTCGATTCCCTCGGCGAGTGGGACGCGATCGTCCCCTGCTCCGCGGTCGACGGCACGCAGGTCGACGTGGTGCGCGCCGAGCTCGTGGCGCGGCTGCCGCACTCACCCCAGCTCTATCCCGACGAGATGCTCACCGACGAACCCACCGTCGTGCGGATCGCCGAGCTCGTCCGCGAGGCGGCGCTGGAGGGCGTGCGCGA
The DNA here is from genome assembly GCA_934678955.1 of uncultured Austwickia sp. The sequence goes on from CAKUSI010000007.1 coordinate 21,588, forward strand.
CGAATTGCCGCACAGCCTGGCCGTCGTCGTCGAGGAGGTCCTGGAGCGTCCGGGCCGGGCAGCGGACGACCCCCTCACCGACGTGCACGTCAGCGTGTACGTCGAGCGCGATTCCCAGAAGGCCATCGTGATCGGGCGCGGCGGGTCGCGGCTCAAGGGCGTGGGGACCACGGCCCGCGCGGGGATCGAGGAGTTGCTCGGTCACCGCGTGCATCTCGACCTGCATGTGAAGGTCGCCAAGGACTGGCAGCGCGACCCGCGCCAGCTGCGTCGGCTCGGCTTCTGAGTGAACACCATTGTGAGCGACCGCGATTCATGACTCGGGAATCTCGTTGGTGCGCAGGGATCGACACGAAGTGATGAACTAGACGCAGCAGCCTCCGATGAGAGAATGCAACTAGGACGCACGTGACGCAAGGACTGCACATGCACATGGACACGGACACGCAGGCCCAGCCTCAGGCGAAGCTCGCCGAGGCGCTGGCCGTCGCCACCACCTTGTTGGACACGGACCGGCGGGCCTGGGTCATCGGCATCGCCTGGCTGGCAGAAGAAGGCAGAGGGCGCAGACCCCAAGCGGAAGACGTGGACCCCGTCCTGCGGGCCTGCCGGGAGACCGAGGAGTTCCCCTGCGGGGCCATGGGGTACGTGACCATGGACGGAGAGCCGGAGATCAACGAGACCTACCGGATGGCCGCGATGCACCACCGTCGCGACGGGGCGGACTACCTGGACATCCGCATCGCTCTGGGCGTAGAGGGATTCCTGGGCTACGGATTCACCCGCAGCGGGGTGCTGGCCGACGGACCAGGGCAACCGAACCACGTCCTGCTGTCCGACGTGGAGGCGACGATCGCGGATCTCGCGATGTTGTCGGCCTTTTCAGCCGCACACCTCGGTTACCAGGGACCGGTGGAGACGGTGATCGGGATCAGCTGGACCGGGGAACCCGAGCCGCTACGGCTGCGGGCGCTCGATCCCGAGACCGGCGAACTCGGCGCCGGGGTGGAGGCGGCGGCCTTCGAGCCGGTCTTCGGCTCCTTCGGGACGGACGCGGACTACGGGACACAGTACGGCGTCGTGCTGCGGATGGCGACGGAGGCGGCGCAGCAGTTCGGGATCAGCGAGCCTCAGCTCATGCCTGTGCCGGAACCCCTCCTCGTGGACGTCCACGAGGTCGAGCAGGCCGTCCGGCAGATCCCCTCGGATCGAGGCTGAGACGCTCTCGGGCTCAATCGATCTCGACTTCTTCTCCCAGGCGATAGCCGAGCCGGAGCCCGAGGTCGTCCCCGGACCAGAACGTCCCGGGGTCGAAGAACATGCTCGGCATCGCCCCGTCGAGAAGCCCCATCTCCGCGTAGGTGATCGCCACTACCTCGGCGCAGTAGACCGCGCGCGGATCCATCGCCGGGGCGGGGCCGCCGCGACGCCGGGCGCGAAAGGCGCGTGGGTCCGCCAGGACCCCGGCCCGACCTCGCAGCCACCGCCCGGCCAGCCGTGTGGTGGACGGGAACGGTGTCCCGTCCAACCGGGCGATGGTACGCAGCGCCGCGTCCTCCTGCGCCCGCGTGACGTCAGGGGTCAGTTGGCGGAGCCACGCCCGCTGGCGATAGCGATCACGCCAGTGGGTCACGGCCTGGGCCAGGTCGTGCAGTTGCACGCCCCGCTGCCGCTCGCCGGTCCAGACATCGACCAGCGAGCGGCCGAGCTCTGCGTGCCAGAGGAGCGGCGGCAGGTCGTCGAGCACCACCGCCATACCGACGTGGTTGACCGGCGCGTTCGTCACGAGCCGAATCGCCCGATCCGCGGTCGTTCGGCCCCGGAACACCCACAGGTCACCGGTCCGTGTGAGCCGGATCGCCTCGTCGAGGGAGAGGCGGGAACGCATCGAGGCCATGGGCGACAGTGTGCCAACCCCGCAGCCCCCGGCCGTCGTACTCAGGGCATGCTGAGGACATGGCACCCGGTGAGTCCCCGACCCCCACCCTGGGCGCGTCCTCGGGCGAGGAGGTTCCGCCCGAGATCCTGACCGTGGCGCGAGAGGCCGAGCGCGTGGTGGTCCTCACCGGTGCCGGCATGTCGGCGGAGAGCGGCGTGCCGACCTTCCGCGATGCCCAGACCGGCCTGTGGGAGCGGTTCGACCCGGCCCAGCTCGCCACGCCGCAGGCGTGGGAGGAGGACCGGGCGTTCGTGTGGGCCTGGTATGCCTGGCGGCGAGGCCTGGTGCGTCACGCCGAGCCGAACGCCGGGCACCGGGCGCTCGCCCGCTGGGAAGCGGCCTGGTCTGCCAGGGGCGCAGGGCCGGCGCGGTCGATCCAGATCGCCACCCAGAACGTCGATGACCTGCACGAACGCGCCGGGAGCACGGTGCTTGCGCACGTGCACGGCAACCTGTTCGCCTCCCGCTGCGAGCGGTGCGAGCGTGCGTACGAGGACACGGAACCGCCGCCGGCCGAACCCGTGGAGCGGATTGCGCCGCCCTCCTGCCCGCAGTGCGGGGCGGCGGTCCGGCCGGGCGTGGTGTGGTTCGGGGAGATGCTCCCCGCAGCGGAGTTCGAGGCCGCGCACGAGGCGACCATCGGTGCCGACCTGGTCCTGGTGGTCGGCACATCGGGGATCGTCCACCCGTTCGCCGGATTGCCGGTCGCCGTCGCCGCGGCCGGCATCCCGGTGGTGGAGATCAACCCGGTGGACACGGAGCTGTCCCCGATCGTCGGCCACTGCTGGCGGGTCGGCGCGGCCGTCGCGCTCCCGGCCTTGGTGGATGCGGTGCTCGGTGAGTCGGACGGTGTTCGGTGAAGCCTCGGACGGCGACCATCCTGCGGCTGATCGGGTTCGCGGGCCTCGCGGGCGTGGCCGCGACCGGGGTCGTGATCGCCCGGGATCAACGGCAGCGCTCGCAGCTCAGCGCCGACGAGGTCCGCGAACGCCTGCACGCCCGGTACGCCGACGCGGCCGCCGCCTCGCTGGGGGACGGCGGCCACGACGGACGATGACCTGCGATGGGCGATGGCCTGCGCCGGCTGATCAGCCCCGCCAGGTCAGTGGGGTTGCGCGGTCAGGGGTTTGCGTGATCAGGGGATGACCAGCTTCTGCCCGACCTGGATGTAGTCGGGGTTGGCGATCCCGTTCGCCTCGGCGATCTTCATGTACTGGTTTGCGTCCCCGTAGAAGCGCAGGGAGATGGCGGACAGGGTGTCGCCGCTGACCACGACGTACTCCTGGGCGGCCGGGGCCGCGGGCTCGGCCGCGGCCAGCTCCGGTGCGGCTTGAGGAGCCGCGGCCTCCGGTGCCCGCGCGTCGGCCTGCCCGGAGCCAGAGGCCCAGAGCGCGGAGTTGTCCGCCGAGTAGAGGACCAGGTTGCGGTCGTCCTGCAGCTCCAGGCGGGCCCCGTTGCCCTGCGTGCCCGTCGCCCACTTCGCGTCCCCGCCCGCGTAGAGGACTGCATTGCCGTCCTCCTGCATCGCGAGGCGGTCGACACCCTGGCCGTCCGTTCCGCTCGCCCACACGGCGGTGCCGCCGTCGGACAGCACCAGGTTGCCGTCGTCCTGCAGCGTGAGGACGAACTTGCCCGAGGGGGACTGCAGGCTCTCGCCGCGCCCCAGGTTCGCCCCTGCGTTCAGTGCGTTCATGGATTCCTCCGAAAGCTGTCGTGGACCCGAGTGTCACGTCCCCTGAGCTGGGAGTTTGCGCGAGCGCGCCGCTGGATCCGGTCGCGCGGTCCGCTGGGAAACTTAACACCCGTCCAAGTCCGCCGCGCGCCGCCCCTGGTCCTGCGCACTCGGGTCGCGCGCACTCCCTGCCGACGGGTGCCGTTGGACGGGCCCGCGACCGGCCCGCTACCCTGGCCGGGTGTTCGTTTCGGCTGCGTGCTCCCGGACCTTCGGTGAGCTCCTTCGTCGCCGCGGCGGGGCCTGATCGCTGGGCCGACCCCGTCGCGGAGATCGCCGCTGCCATCGGTGCCCATCAGTGGCCGGGCCTGGACGACCTTGACGAGGAAAGAGCAGACGAACTCATGAAGAATGCACAACAGCCCTCCGGCATGCCCGTCGCGAAATATCGACCCTTCGACGACGTGATCGCCACCAAGCTGCCGGACCGCCAGTGGCCCGACGCGGTGATCACGAAGGCACCGCGCTGGTGCGCGGTCGACCTGCGGGACGGCAACCAGGCCCTTATCGACCCGATGAACCCCGAGCGCAAGCTGCGCATGTTCCACCTCCTGGTGGACATGGGGTTCAAGGAGATCGAGGTCGGCTTCCCGTCGGCGAGCCAGACCGACTACGACTTCTGCCGACTGCTCATCGACGAGGGGCACATCCCCGACGACGTGAGCATCCAGGTGCTCACCCAGGCCCGCGAGCACCTGGTCGAGCGCACCTACGACGCGATCCGCGGGGCCAAGCAGGCTGTGGTCCATTTCTACAACTCGACGTCGATCCTGCAGCGCGACGTGGTGTTCCACACCGACGTCGAGGGCGTGACGGACATCGCGGTTCAGGCGGCGCGCCTGTGCCGCAAGTTGGAGCAGGAGATCCCGGACACCGAGATCACGTACGAATACAGTCCGGAGTCGTTCACCGGCACCGAGCTGGATGCGGCAATCCACGTGTGCAACGCGGTGATCGAGGAGGTCGACCCGACCCCGGAACGACCCCTCATCGTCAACCTGCCCGCCACCGTTGAGATGGCCACCCCGAACGTCTACGCGGACTCGATCGAATACATGTCCCGCCGGTTGGCACGCCGCGATTCGGTGATCATCTCGCTGCACCCGCACAACGACCGCGGCACCGGCGTGGCCGCCGCGGAGCTGGGCTTCATGGCCGGCGCCGATCGGATCGAGGGCTGTCTGTTCGGCAACGGCGAGCGCACCGGCAACGTGTGCCTGGTGACGCTGGGACTGAACCTGTTCACCCAGGGTGTCGACCCGGAGCTGAACTTCTCGGACATCGACGAGATCCGGCGCATCGTGGAGCACTGCAACCAGCTGCCCGTCCACGAGCGGCACCCCTACGGCGGCGATCTGGTCTACACGGCCTTCTCCGGGTCGCACCAGGACGCGATCAAGAAGGGTTTCGAGGCGATGGAGGCGAGTGCCGCCGCCGCCGGCAAGACCGTCGACGACATCCCTTGGGCCGTGCCGTATCTGCCGATCGACCCGCACGATGTGGGCCGTAGCTATGAGGCCGTGGTGCGGGTCAACAGCCAGTCGGGCAAGGGCGGCGTGGCCTACCTCATGAAGGCGGAGCACGGGCTGGATCTCCCGCGGCGCCTCCAGATGGAGCTGTCGCACGTCGTGCAGAAGCGCACGGAGGCTCAAGGCGGCGAGGTGAGCGCCCGGCAGATGTGGGAGGTCTTCGCCGACGAGTACCTGCCGGGCAACAACGGCGGCTCGGCGTGGGGCCGGTTCGCCCCCGTCAGCAGCAAGACGAACTCCGACGCGGACGGCCGGGACCATGTCGAGGCGGTGGTCCTCGACCGCGGCCGGCAGATCACGCTGGAAGGCTGGGGCAACGGTCCGATCGCGGCCTTCGTGGACGGCCTGGCCCGGATCGGCATCGACGTGCGGGTGCTCGACTACGCGGAGCACGCGCTGTCGGCCGGCGGCGACGCGCGCGCTGCCTCCTACGTCGAGTGCGCCGTGGGCAACCGGGTCCTGTGGGGTGTCGGGCTGCACAACTCGATCATCAACGCCTCGTTCATGGCGATCCTGTCCGCGGTGAACCGCGCCGAGCGGGACGCCGGGTTCGCGCTCGGCTCCACCAAGACGCCGATCAGCCGGCCCGGCGGCGGCCCCTGAGCATCAAGGCACCTCGTGTGACGGCTCGCTCCACCACCGTGCCGTGGGGCGAGCCGTTGCGCGTCCAGGGACTCCTTAGGGCAGCGATGACCCCGCCAATCAGAGTGGGAGGGATCCGCAGGCGGAGCGACAGGACGGCGGGATGAGCGTCACGGAAGAGAACGCGGCCGGACCCCGCACGGTGAGAACCGGCTTGGCGGGGCACCTCTCCGGACGAAGGCCGGCCCGCTCCAGGCTGCCCGGCGCCATCAGCGCGCTGCTCGCGTTCTTCGGCCTCACGTGCGGAGTGCTCGCCCTGCTGCCGGCACCCGACCCTGGATCCGTCGACGAGCCGTCCTGGATCGAGCTGGCGCTCCTGTCCGTGGGCGTCTTCCCCAACCTTGGCTTCGCCACACTGCTCCTGATCGTTTCGGCGGCCGTCGGTGCACGCAAGCGCGTGGCGTGGTGGGCCATGTTCGCCTACCAGGGACTCCTGGCGGTCGACGAAGTCTCCTTCCTGCTCGGGAGCCCGCCGGAGGAGACGTTCGGGATCGAGGGCCCCGCCCCGCAACTCGCGGTGCGGGTGATCATTCTGGTCGTCCTGCTGGCGGCCTATCCCGAGTTCTACGCCCGCGTGCGCCGCGCTGCCCTGACCGCCGCTGTGGCCACGTTGGTGGGTGCCCTGGCCGCGGGGGTGCTCGTGGGGTGGGGGCTCGTCGAGCTGTTTCCCGGCACGGTGCCCGTTGGGGAGCGCCTGAGTTTCGCCCTTGGGGAGGTGGCCGGCCTTGGCGTGAGCCTGACCGAGGCTGCCAGCGAGCCGGGGCGTCCACCGGAGTGGCTGGTCACCTTGCTCGGCTTCTTCGCCGGGGCGGCCATCGTGGCGGCTGCGGTGGTCCTCTTCCGCTCGCGCCGCTCACGAAACGCGCTCAGCCCCGCGGATGAGGCGGCCTTGCGGGCGCTGGTGGAGCGCCACGGCAGCGCCGATTCACTGTCCTACTTCGCGCTGCGTCGGGACAAATCCGCGGTCTTCGGCCCGGACGGCCGCGCGGCCGTCGCCTACCGTGTCGAGGCAGGCGTGTGCATCGCCGCGGGGGATCCTCTGGGTGACCCCCGCTCGTGGGCGGGCGCGATCTCGACCTGGCTGGACTCCGCGGCCGGGTACGGGTGGATGCCGGCCGTTGTCGCCGCCTCCCGAGAGGGTGCCACGGCCTACCACAAGGCGGGACTGTCGGTGCTGCACCTCGGCGACGAGGCCGTCGTCACGCCCGCGTCATTCTCGCTTCGGGGCTCGGACATGGCGCCGGTCCGTCAGGCGGTGAACCGGGCGACCAAGGCCGGGGTGAGCGTACGCATCCGACGCCACGCCGACGTCCCGGAGGAAGAGTTGGCCCGGGCGGGGGAACTCGCCGACGCCTGGCGCGGCGCGGAGATGGAGCGGGGTTTCTCGATGGCCCTGGGCCGGTGGGGGGATCCCGCCGACGGTCAGTGCGTGCTCGCCGAGGCAGTGCTGCGAGCGGGCGAGCCCGACGAGGAGGTCGTCGGACTGCTGTCCTTCGTGCCTTGGGGACGCGCCGGGATCTCACTCGACGTGATGCGCCGCGCGCCGGAGGCCCCGAACGGCACCTCTGAGATCCTCGTCGTCGAACTCTGTCGTGGCGCTGACGAACTGGGCATCCGGCGGATCTCGTTGAACTTCGCCATGTTCCGTTCCGCATTCGAGGAGGGAGCGCAGCTGGGGGCCGGGCCCGTGTTGCGCACCTGGCGGGCTCTGTTGCTGTTCCTGTCCCGGTGGTGGCAGATGGAGTCGCTCTTTCGGGCCAACCTGAAGTACGGGCCGAAGTGGAGCTCGCGATTCCTCTGCTTCGCCGATGCCGGATCCCTGCCCAGGATCGGGCTGGCGGTCGGACTCGCCGAGGGGTTCGTGCTCGGCGGGCGCCGCACGCGGCCACCGTCGGCCGGCTCCCTCGCACACGTGCCGAGCAACGCGCCCGCTGCGCACCTGTTGACCGAGCAGGAGCCGCAGACCTGTCGACTGCCCGAGCAGGTGCGGCTGCGCCACGACAAGGCGGCCCGTCTCGCGGCCTCAGGGATCGACCCGTGGCCGGTCGCCGTTCCCCCGACGCACGCGCTCGGGGACCTGACCCACGCCGGCGTCGGTGCGGCGGTCTCGGTGGCGGGCCGAGTGCTGGCGGTGCGCGATTTCGGGGGCGTGGTCTTCGTCGATATCCGCGACTGGTCCGGTGACACCCAGTTGGTGCTGGAGGAGTCACGATGCGGTGCCGACACCCTCGACGCCTTCCGTCGTCACGTCGACCGTGGCGACCTGATCGGGGCACAGGGCTCCTGGGGGAGCAGCCGCAAAGCCACCCCCTCGGTCCTGGTCAGCAGGTGGCGCACCGAGGCGAAGTGCCTGCACCCGATGCCTGACAAGCGACGCGGCCTGAGCGACCCGGAGACTCGCGTGCGACAGCGGTACCTCGACCTTGCTGTCAACCCCTTGATGCGTGAGAGGCTCGCCGCCCGCTCCGCGGTCCTGCACTCGCTGCGCGGCACGCTGGCCTCATACGGGTATCTCGAGGTCGAGACCCCCATCCTGCAGACCATCCACGGCGGGGCCAACGCGCGACCGTTCCGCACCCACATCAACGCCTACGACCTGGACCTCTACCTGCGGATCGCGCCCGAGCTCTATCTGAAGCGGCTCTGCGTCGGGGGGATGGACAAGGTGTTCGAGCTCGGCCGCACCTTCCGCAACGAGGGCGTGGACTTCTCGCACAACCCCGAGTTCACGATCCTGGAGGCGTACGCGGCGCACGGGGACTACGTCTCGATGCGGCTGCTCTGCCAGGAGCTGATCCAGAACGCGGCGATCGCCGCGAACGGCCGCTGCGCGGTGCCGGGGCCCGACGGCGATTGGGTGGACATCTCGGGCGACTGGCCCGTCAGGACGTTCTTCGACGCGATCTCGGCGGCGCTGGTCAGTCGCGGCGGCCGCGCGGTCGACGAGAGTACGCCCGTCGAAGAACTACGGGCGATGTGCGACCTGGCGGACGTTCCGTATCAACGAGCCTGGGACGCAGGAACGGTCGCGCTCGAGATGTACGAACGCCTCGCCGAGGAGGCCACGAGGGAGCCCACCTTCTACACCGACTTCCCGCTGTCGGTGTCGCCGTTGACGCGCAGCCACCGCAGCGTCCCCGGCGTGACGGAGCGCTGGGACCTGGTCGCCTGGGGGGTCGAGCTGGGCACGGCCTATTCCGAGCTCACCGACCCGCTGGAACAGCGGCGTCGGCTCACCGCGCAGTCCGAGGCCGCGGCCGGCGGCGACCCCGAGGCGATGGAACTGGACGAGGAATTCCTGACTGCGCTGGAGTACGGCATGCCGCCCACAGGTGGCCTCGGGATGGGGGTGGACCGGGTCGTCATGCTCGTCACCGGCGCGAGCATCCGTGAGACGCTGCCGTTCCCGATGACCCGGCCCCGATGAGCGGCCCCGACGAGCGGCCCCGACGAGCCGCCCCGATGAGTCGCCTGCGATGAGGCCTCGCGACGAGCCGGGACGGGTCCCCGCCGATCCACTCTGGCGGCGCGGAAGCGCCGTCATGTCCGTCCTGCTTGCGCTCGGGGGTCTCGCATACGCCTCTTGGCTGCTGCAGGGGTGGGTGGCGCCCGACGGACTCGACCCGGTGCGCACCTACGCGAGCGAGCTGTCGGCGACCGACCAGGCCAAATCGTGGTTCTTCCGTTGCGCCGACATCCTCGCCGCCCTGCTCGTGGGCTCCGCCGCGGCCCTCGCGCTGCGCAGTCGTCCTCACTCCCGCCTCGGCTGGTGGGCGCTGGGGGTCTTCGCGGTCGCGACCCTCGCCGACGCCGCCTTCCCGCTGTCCTGCGCACCGAGCGCCGACGCGGCCTGCGCCGCTCGCGAGACCGCCCGCCAGGTCCCCCTCAGCCACGAGATCCACCTACTGACCTCGGTCGTCGCGGGCGCCGCCCTGGCGTTCGCGGTGGTGGCCCTCAGCACGTGGCGGCTTGGCCGCGGTCGCGCGCTGATCACGCTCAGCGTTCTGACCGGGACCGGCTATCTGCTCGGGACCGCCCTGACGCTCGCCGAGGCGGGACGGGCCTACGTGGACTGGCCATGGCCGGCGGCCCTCGGCGCGGCCCAACGCGGACAACTGCTGTGCGCCTCCGCCTGGCTACTGGTCCTGGCGGCGCGGTGGCGCCGCGGGCTTCGGCCGGGTCGCGGGGAGCCGCGGTGAGCGTCACCCGGATCCTCGGGCCGGGCACGGGCCCGCGGGTGCTCCTCCTTCCCGGGCTGGGATTGACCGGGCGGGTGTACGACCCCGTCATCGATCGTTTGCGTCGTGACCACGAGATCGTCACGCTCGACCGGCCCGGGCTGGGTCTGGCCGCTCGGCATCCGCTGACCGTGCCCAGGCTCGCCGACTGGGTCGGGCAGATCGACGCCGCGCTCGACCGGGCCGACGCAGCCGCCGGGCGTCCCCGTCCCGCCGTGCTGGTCGGGCACTCGATGGCGGGGCTGGCCGCGCAGGCATACGCGCGTCAGGTGCCCGCCCGCGTCGCCGCCCTCCTGCTGTTGGACTGCAGCGTCGCGGAGCCGCAGGACGCCGCAACCCTCGCCGCCTCCCCGGCGGTTCAGTCCTCGTGGCACGGCGAGGGGGTGCGGGGCCTGCTGGCCGCATGGGCCTGCTCGGGCGGCGGGGCGCCTGGTCCCAGGGGCCGGGCCCGGGTCGTCGTCGCGGAGATGCTGGCCTACCGGCCGATGGGCGCGGACCTGCTGCGGCGACGCGCCGCGCGACGGCTCACCGTCCCCACCATCGTCCTGGCCGTCACGTGGACCACCTGGGCGCGACGGGACAGTCGCTGGCTCGCCGCACAGGAGGGGCTGGCGCGCACGCTGCGGGAGACCCACGCCGACGGCGTGGCCGGGGTCGGCTTCCGTCGGATCGCGGCGGGTCATCTGGCGATGCGCTGGGCGCCGGACCTGGTTGCGGCGTCGGTGCGGGAGATCACGCGACCCCTCGGGGACGGTACTGGAGGCTGATCCGCGGCCCGGTCGCCGTGCCGACCTTGGGGACGGCGTGCTCCCAGGTCCGTTGGCAGGAGCCCCCCATCACCAGCAGATCGCCATGCCCGACCACGAACCGCAGTGAGGTCCGCGCTCCACCTCCGGTGCCGGGGGCGTCCGTCCGTCGGGGGCGCAGCAGCAGCGGCCGTGGCGTCCCGAGCGAGACGATCGCGACCATCGTGTCGCAGGTGGCGCCCCGGCCGATCGTGTCGCCGTGCCAGGCGACCGAGTCGCGGCCGTCGCGGTAGAGGCACATGCCCACGCTGGTGAACGGCTCGCCGAGTTCGGCCGCGTAGTGGGCGGTGAGCGCCAGGCGGGCACGGTCCACGAACGGGTGGGGGAGCGCCTCGTCGGCGCCGAAGAATCGCAGGAGCCTCGGCGTGTCGACGACCCGTTCATACATGCGGCGGCGCTCCCCACGCCAGTCCACGTCGCGGCGAAGGGCGTCGAACAGCCGCTCCGAGCCGGTCACCCAGCCGGGCCGGAGATCCACCCAAGCGCCGTGGGATAGCTGCGTGCGACGGATGCCGCCGGGTAGCTCCCGGAGCCCGAGCTCCTCCTCCAGGTCCAGCAATGACCCCTGGAGGCCGATGGGGCCGTCGCGACGTAGCGCCTGGGGATCGGCGGGGAACCCGCGGTTCGAGGCGTCCACGGAACGGCTGAGGGGCACGCACTCATCGTACAGCTGTTTGATCAACGCTTCGTTCTGGCCGCGGCGATGCACTAGCTTGGCCGCGACGGAGCGTGAGGAGATGAGCGAGACAAGCATGCTGATCGACGATGCGCGTAGCGGAGGGCAGGCCGAGCGGAGCGCTGGCCTGGCCGCGGCGGAGCGTGAGGAGATGAGCGAGACAAGCATGCTGATCGACGATGCGCGTAGCGGAGGGCAGGCCGAGCGGAGCGCTGGCCTGGCCGCGGCGGAGCGTGAGGAGATGAGCTAAGCAAGCAATATGCTGGCCGCGTGCCCTTGTACCGCGAGGCGGCGATCGTGCTGCGCACCCAGAAGCTGGGGGAGGCCGACCGCATCGTCACGCTTCTCACGCACGGACGCGGGCTGGTGCGTGCGGTTGCCAAGGGGGTGCGGAGGACGAAGTCGCGTTTCGGCGCGAGGCTGGAGCCGGCCATGGTGGTGGACCTCATGTGTTATGAGGGCCGCAGCCTCGACACGATCACGCAAGCCGACATGATCGCGCCCTACGGGGAGGCGCTGGCCCGCGACTATCCGGCGTGGACGGCGGCCGCCGCGATGCTGGAGACCGCGGAGCGGCTCAGCGCGGACGCCGAGCCCAGTCCCCAGCAGTTCCGGCTCCTGACCGGCGCGCTGGCGGGCCTCGCCGGGGCCGAGCACGATCCGTCGCTGATCCTCGACGCCTACCTGCTGCGGGCGCTGTCGACCGCCGGGTGGGCCCCCAGTTTCTCGGACTGCGCCCGGTGCGGGGCACTCGGGCCGCACAAGGCGTTCAACCTCGCCGCCGGCGGCTGCGTGTGTCCCTCCTGCCGCGCGCCTGGCTCGGCGGCGCCCGCCCTCGACACCCTCGCCCTGCTCGGCGCCCTGCTGGAGGGTGACTGGGTGGTCGCCGACGCGTCGCTGCCCAAACACCGGCGCGAGGGCAGCGGGTTGGTCGTCGCGTTCCTGCACTGGCACTTGGAGCGCGGCGTGCGCGCCCTGCGTCTGGTGGAGCGGTCTTGACATGATCGAGCGACCCGACCTGAAC